>JAEUVP010000455.1 GCA_016786805.1 Chitinophagaceae bacterium
ACGGGGAATGGAAAATTGCGTATTTGGGTTTTCATTATTACCCGGAGAGCAGTACTAAATAATGAAACTATACAAATTCATAAAGAGGGGCCCTGAATGGTTTATTGACCTTCCTGAATTTATTGAACAGGGAGGAAGTGCTGGTGATCTGCAGATGGTGGACGGGGCTGATAAAATGCTCGACATGATGGCGGGTAATGAAAATGCAGTGATGCTGTACATTTCCAAAGAACCATTCGAAGGAGCAGATCTTCTTTCCCTGGTCGAAAAATGTGATCCCTATATTGGCGGGGGTTACTACTTGTTGAAAAAGTATGAAGGAGAAGACATTAATAGAAAAATGTGGTTATGCTAGGTCACTGAATTCGTATTTGGAGATATCCCTTTACAGATTTATGTAAAAAGAGAAAACAGTGGAGTGGGTTGACAAATACTTGACCTTTTCCCAGCTCTGCAAAACTGGAAGTTTCGCAGCTATACTATTTCGACTTTAGCGATTAACTAAGCCAGGTTCGTGTCCTCCACGAACCATTTTTATTTCCCATCATTCCTGTCAACTTCTGCAAACACCTGTTTGAACCTTAGAGTCATCAATCTGGCCTCAGCAGTAAAGTGATGTTAGCAGCGGCGCTATAGTTTTGCTGCCGTTTCAACGATCATAACCATTAAACCTTAAACAATGAACAAAACAACAAACACAGGAAAACTCTTTTTCGTAATGCCGCTGCTGGCCATTTTACTAATGAGCTGCGGAAAGGACCATGAGCCCGGTAACCCGGTTGACCACACATTGCCCGGCTGGCAAATTGCACAAAGTGAACAACTGCAAATCCCGCAGAGTATTGCTGTCAATGGCAGTACAAGACTCGCCACTTATTTTGCGAGGGGTGTGCAGAAATACAAGGCACAGCTAAAAGCAGGCGGCGGCCCGGCCAGTTATGAATGGGTATTCGTGGCCCCGCAGGCCGATCTTTTTGATAGTGATAATAAAAAAAAAGGAACCCATGGCGGCGGTCCGTTCTGGGAAATATCTCCCGGCGATTCTGTCTTTGCGCAACATTTCAGTCCGGCCAAAACAGCGGCCGTGCCGGGTGGCTACAGTATCGACTGGCTGCTCCTGCAACCCAAGTCCGGAAAAACAGCCACCGGTATTTTTGCACAGGTACAATATATCCAGCGGATAGCGACCACGGGTGGCAAAGCGCCGGCCCAATTGCCGCAGAGTGGCACTGAAACAGCAGAGGTGCCATATACGGCTGTGTACCGTTTTTCTAAATAGAAAATGATCAAGCAACAAAAAACAACGTGCAGCTCAACCGGGCTGCACGTTAAATTCATGTCATTGCTCTTCACTCGTATTGTAATGGAGTTGCTGCGCTATTGGAGCCCCGGAAAATCACGCCTGGGCTCTTCGTTCTTCTTGCTCACAATACGAATGAAAACTATATTTCCGCTCATCGTCACAACACAGGTGGGCGGGATGGCAAAACGGGCGGAGCCATCGTGTTTGCCTTGACTTTTTTGTTACTTTTTTTGTCAAGAAAAAAAGTAAAGAAGTAAAGTAAAGTTTTGCAACCAAACGGTAATTGTATTGCTGGTAAGAAACACCAGCAACGGTGTGAGCATATTTATAAATCACCCGGAAAAAATAATTGTACTTTTAAACAGTAATGAATAAACCATCATGAAAGCATTTCTTTCACTCTTGCTCTTCCTGCTTTACTGTTCCGCTAACTCCCAAAACGCAAAAGGCCCGGTGCGGCTGGGTGTGGTGGGGTTAACGCATACCCATGTTCACTGGATACTCGGCAGCCCGAAGAATGATCAGTTTAGCATCGTCGGTATCGTGGAGCCCAATAAAGAACTGGCCCTGCGCTACAGCCAGCAGCATGGCTTTTCCATGGACATCGTATTTGCCACGATGGAAGAAATGATCGCTGCAACAAAACCCGAAGCCGTTACCGCATTCGGTACTATCTATGAACATTTGAAAGTGGTAGAGACCTGTGCGCCACTCGGCATTCATGTGATGGTGGAAAAACCACTGGCCGTCAATATGCAGCATGCCAAAAAAATGGAAGCATTAGCAAAGCAATATAAGATCCACCTGCTCACCAATTATGAAACTACCTGGTACCCGACCGTGCAGCAAACTTATGCGTGGATGGAGCAAGACAGTGTGGGTCGGCTCAGTCAATTGGTGATAAGGGATGGTCACCGCGGACCGAAGAAGATCGGCATCAATAAAGAATTTTTAGACTGGTTAACTGATCCGGTACAAAATGGCGGAGGTGCTATTACCGACTTTGGATGTTATGGTGCCAATATCAGCACCTGGTTGCACAAAGGAAAAAGACCGGTGGCTGTTACAGCGATTACCCAGCAGTTTCAAAAAGAAAATAATCCCTCAGTGGATGATGAAGCAACAATTCTTCTCGCTTATGATTCATCCAAAGCAACCATTCAGGCATCCTGGAACTGGCCCATCGGCCGCAAGGATATGGAAGTCTATGGCAGCAGGGGAGTGATCTATGCCGATAACAGGAATAAGCTGCGGGTAAGAATGGCCGAAGGCTATGATGGGTTTCATGAAACAGCGCATCAACTGGAAGAAAGACCCGCACCTTATAATGATCCCTTCCGTTTTTTTGCGGCGGTGATCCGCAATGAAATAGTGGTGGAACCTTATGATCTTTCTTCATTAGAAAATAATATGATCGTTGTGGAGATACTGGAAACTGCCAAACAATCAGCGAAAAAGGGGAAGACGGTGAGGCTGAGATAAGCAACTGTAACAGGACTTTAGTTTTTGCAGGTATTTCCCAATAACACTTCGTATATTCAATACGATAGCCAACCGGACAAAGCAGGCTTCTGCTGCAAAAGAAGAATAGAGCAAGTCAGGTAAGCGAAGAAAAAAAACGTTAACAACATCAACCATAGAATGTATGTTTAGTTTCCCCAAACCAAAACTGGGTGATGTATCGGCCATTACGATTACATCCACTGACCTGGCTGCATCCTTAGCCTTTTACCAGCAACTGGGATTCTCGGAATTGTACCGGGCTGATTTCCCGTTTCCCTGGATCATGGTATCAGATGGAGCCCTGCTGATCATGCTCCGCCAGGATAAGAACCCCTACATCGCCCTGACTTATTATACTAAAGAAATGGATCGGGTGGTTAGCGAATTGACAGACGCAGGTGTTCCTGTCAAACAAGTACCAACACCGAATCCCATGATTCAGCGCTTCCTCATTACAACTGCCGAAGATCATTTTATCAGCCTGGTCACTTATGTAGAGGGCTTTGCTCAACCGCCTGGCAACACAATGCTGACGATGCCACCTGCTGATTATGTAAAACCTGAAAAGTATGCCAATAATATCTGTGGCATGTTTGGTGAACTGGCTTTCCCGGTGACGGACCTGGAGCGTTCAATTGTATTCTGGGAAAAATTGGGGTACAGGTCATTGTCGAAAAGAACATCGCCTTATCCCTGGGCCATTTTATCAGATGGGGTAGGG
>JAEUVP010000025.1 GCA_016786805.1 Chitinophagaceae bacterium
ACTGGGCGAGATCTTACAGCAAAATGGATTGAAACAGATCCGTATTGCTGAAACAGAGAAATACCCGCATGTGAGCTTCTTCTTCAGCGGCGGACGGGAAGTGCCTTTTGAAGGGGAGAAAAGATTAATGGTGCAATCACCTAAAGTAGCTACTTACGATCTGCAACCAGAAATGAGTGCTTTTGAAGTAACCGATGCAATTGTTCCGGAGATACTCAATAAAACAGCCGATTTCATTTGCCTCAATTTTGCCAATGCTGATATGGTTGGTCATACCGGTGTGTGGTCTGCAGCAATCAAAGCCGTTGAAACCGTAGATAAATGTGTAGAGCGGGTTGTAACAGCTGCATTGGAAAGCGATTACGCTGTGTTCCTGACAGCTGATCATGGTAACTCTGATTACCTGATCAATGAGGATGGGTCACCTAATACGGCGCATACACTTAACCCGGTTCCTTTCTTTATTATTGACAAGACCTGGAGAGGAGCTATTAAACCCGGTAAGCTGGGGGATATTGCCCCTACCATTCTGACCTTGATGAAGCTCCCCATTCCCAAAGAAATGACGGGAGAAATCTTAATTGATAAAGTATAACTTTAGAGAAATACGTTTTCTATGCTGAAAAAAATATTACTGGTTCTGCTCGCAGCCTTTATTGTTATCCAGTTCATTCATCCTAAGAAAAATACGGCTGAAGGCCCGCAGCCAAACTATATTGGCAATGCCTATACAGTACCGGGAGATGTAAAATCAATTTTAGCAAAAGCCTGCAATGATTGCCATAGTAACAACACCGTTTACCCCTGGTATGCAAAAATACAACCGGTAGACTGGTGGCTGACCGATCATGTGAACGATGGTAAAAAGGAGTTCAACTTTGATGAATTCAATGGATATGCATTGCGCCGCCAGTACCGTAAACTGGAAGAGTGTATTGAACAGGTAAAAGAGGGCAAGATGCCCCTTGATTCTTACACCTGGGTGCATAAAGATGCTAAACTGACCAACGAAGAAAAAGCTAAACTGACAGGCTGGTTTGAATCCATAAGAACAGATATGGAATCAAAAAATCCCATCGATAGCCTGAAGCGAAAAAAATAGTGCCTTACCAAAAGCCCTTTTATTAATTGTGAGAACTGCAACCAAAAAAATTGCCAGTATTTTGTTTATACTGCTGGGAACTACTCCCTGGTTGTTTGTATTCATTTTTCTTATCCGGCAGCAGGCTATCCGCCACGAAATGAAAGAAGAGCTTGAAAAGGATATTCCTAAACAGGTGCTCGTTATTCCTGATAACGATATCCATTGGGTAAAGAAAGGGAAAGAGATTTTTGTACACGGCAGAATGTTCGACATCAAAACAATGATATCCAGCGATGGTCTTACTACTTTCACCGGTTTTTTTGATGACCAGGAAACAGCATTAAAAAAACAATTAACAGAAGGCTGGAATAAAAATGCCCCGCAACGAAACCAGTTACTGGTACAATTGATTTTCTCGCTCCAATGCACACTTACTGCAAACAGCTCCGATGGGTTAACGGGCACTATATGTAAGGAAACCATTCCGGTATTAATAACACCGGCTCTTCCCGACAGCTACCAGGCAATTCTCACTCCTCCGCCTCAGGTTTGATCTGACCTTAATTGATCACATAAATTATTCAAACAAACCTGTTTTATTATGAGAAAGTATACAATGCTTTCAGCATTGCTGTGTATTGCTATTATATCATTCAGCCAGGCAGATACCACTGAAAAGAACCTGGATGAAGTAACCGTTTATTCCAACAAATTCGCAGAAAAGAAAAAGAATATCGCCCAAAAAATTGATGTCATCAGCAGCAAGACCATTGCCAAAACTAATGCACAAAATACCGGGGATTTGCTGGTCGCTACCGGGAATGTATTTGTTCAAAAAAGCCAGCAGGGCGGCAGCAGCCCGGTCATTCGTGGTTTTGAAGCAAACCGTGTTTTATTGGTGGTTGATGGAATCCGGCTGAATAATGCTATTTACAGGGCCGGCCATTTACAGAATGTAATCACCGTTGATCAGAACATGCTTGAATCAGTTGAAGTGATGCAAGGCCCCTCCTCCACTATCTATGGCAGTGATGCTTTAGGTGGCGTAGTTAGTTTCAGAAGTAAATCTCCTAAACTATCCGCCACCGGTCAATTAAAAACCACCGGCACCGCTTTTGTACGCTACAGTTCTGCCAATAAAGAAAAGACCGGGCATGTTGACGTCAGCCTTGGTGGTAAGAAATTCGGATGGTTACAATCTTATAACTACAGCGATTTTGACGACATGAAAATGGGTACGCATTACCCCAATAAGTATCCCAACTTTGGCCGCCGTGATTCTGTGATCAGGAATATTGACGGCATTGATTATGTAACCGGAAACAATGACAGCAGGGTACAGGAATTTTCAGGTTATAAGCAATGGGATATCACCCAAAAATTGTTATTCAAACCAAATGAAAAAGTATCGCATACACTGAATCTCCAGTTCTCCAATTCATCGGATGTACCCCGCTATGACAGGCTGCAGGACAAGCGTTACTTTAATGCAGCTACTGGAACAACACTGCGGTATGCGGAATGGTATTATGGCCCGCAAAAAAGATTACTGGGAGCTTATGAATTAAACGCTAAAAAATTGGGACTCCTGGATGAATTCAGGGTCAACCTGAACTACCAGGATATAGAAGAAAGCCGTAACCAGCGGGAATACCGCCGCTACGACCGGCTTGACAGCAGGGTGGAAAACCTGAAAGTGGCTGCCTTTAATGTAGATGGGAAAAAAACATGGGGCAATCATGAACTGGTCCTTGGTATCGACGGTCAATTAAATGACCTGCAATCAACGGCTACCAGAACCAACATCAATACAGGTGCAGTATCCAAACTGGATACCCGCTATCCCGATGGCAAAAACAACATGAATTATTTTGGTGTGTTTGCCCAGCATCTTGTAAAAATGAAAGGTGGAAAGCTGGTATTGAACGACGGGATTCGTTTACAAACCATCAGCCTCCGGTCAGGCATCGTTGATAATTCATTCTTCAATTTTCCTTTTACCGAAATCGAACAAAACCCTTTTGCTGTTACAGGTAATATCGGGCTTGTTTATATGCCGTCAGAAGGCGGCCGGATCACTGCCAATATCTCATCCGGCTTCCGGGCACCTAATATTGATGACCTGGCCAGGATCTTCGAATCCAGCACGGCCACCCGCAGGCTGATCGTTCCCAACCCCAATATCAAACCGGAATACACTTATAATTTCGACCTGGGCCTGACGCAGAACATTAACGATAAAGTGCAGTTTGAATTCACCGGCTTCTATACGTTGTTCAGAAATGCAATAGCACCGGCTCCTTTTAAGCTGAATGGGCAGG
>JAEUVP010000510.1 GCA_016786805.1 Chitinophagaceae bacterium
GTGAAATAAAAAATATGCGTAAATCAATACTTGTTTTAACAGCACTTATTATTGCAGTAACTGTATTTGCGCAGCATACAATAAAGTTGGAGATAAAATCACTGCCTTCTTATCACAGCCCAAAGGATTTCATTTATGCAGCCGGCTCTTTTAACGGCTGGAACCCGCAAGATGCTCAATACAAATTTCAACGAGATGATCAAGGGAATTATGTACTGAATCTGCAGTTGAATCCCGGTTCTTACGAATACAAGATCACACGGGGTGACTGGGATAAAGTGGAATGCAAGCCGCAGGGGATTGGGGTTGCAAACCGTATCCTAAAAGTGGAAGGGCCTGCTACGATAGAAGTAAATGTAGAAGAATGGCAGGACCATTTTCCCCCGTTGAAAAGAACCAGCACCAGCAGCAAAAATGTCCGCATCATGGATACTGCTTTTTGGATGCCACAATTGAAACGGAAAAGACGGGTGTGGATTTACCTGCCAGAAGATTATGCGACTTCCCGCAAAAGATACCCTGTGCTGTATATGCACGATGGGCAGAATGTTTTTGATGATGCCACTTCGTATGCCGGCGAATGGGGAGTGGATGAATTTCTTGATTCCACAAAAATGAAAAAATGTATTGTCGTGGGTATTGATAATGGTGGCGACAAGCGGTTAAACGAATATTGTCCCTACGATTTTTCTTTAACTGGGATAGCGGCAAACAATAAAACAAATAAAGGAGAAGGCGATTTATATGCTGATTTCCTGGTGAAGACATTAAAACCATTTATAGATAAACGTTACCGCACGGCAAAGGATAAGAAAAATACATTTATTGCCGGTAGTTCCATGGGCGGACTGATCTCTCTTTATGCTGTATTAAAATACCCCACCGTATTTGGAGGGGTTGCTGTTTTTTCCCCTGCATTCTGGATCAGTGGTTCTAAAATTTACCGGGATATTCGGAAGAAAGGGAAACCGGTCAGGTCGAAGATCTATTTCTTAGGTGGTAAACTGGAAGGCGGGAGTATGATACCCGATATGCTGAAAGCTTTCCAGGGTATGGCAGCTGTTTCCAAATCGACCATGACAACCGTGATACGGGATGAAGGCCTGCACAATGAAGCCACCTGGCGAAAAGAATTTCCTTTGTTTTATGAATGGCTTATGAAATAAATAATTTACCTAACCGTTTAGCGGTTATGCCGAATTATAAAACCCTGGTTGTAATCGGGTGGCTTTTTTCAAGTCTTTTTGTTACGGCACAATCAGTTATTGATAGTGCTAAGGTGTTTTCATTCCCAGTTAGAAATGGTGTTATTTACCAGTACGATCGAAAGGGTACCGGAATATGTTATTCACCAACACCTGTTGTTACTATTATGACTCATGATGATTCTGTTTTTTATTTTAAAAATGGAAAAGTAACAGGAGTTTTCAGGATAGACAGTTCTTACGTGGTTGTTTTTAGAAATGAAATGAATGAGTATGTCACCTATTCAAATTTGCGGACGGTAAATGTTAAAAAGGGTGATTTGGTAAGGTGGAATCAGTTTATCGGGTTTGTACAAAGGGATGCTTATGATGAAACAATAATTAACAGTCTTGATATAATTATTTCTCAAGGACTAAAAGAGATTGGATCAGTAAAAACACTAGAATTTATTCTGAACAAAATGTGTAAGTCATCAAGTGATGGCTGTTCAGATTTTATAGGCAACTCCCTCTAACGCCAATTCTGTATCTGGAAACACTTCCCTGGCTTCGGCCTCAAATTCTTCCAGTGTATCATACTTGCTGCTGAAATGTCCGATGAGTAATTTCTTCACCCCGGCTTTTTGAGCAATCAGGGCAGCCTGTTTGGTGGTAGAGTGGAAACGAAGTTCGGCTCTTTCCCGTAGGTTGTCCAGGTACGTGGTTTCATGATAGATCATGTCAAAACCCTGTATATGGGGCAGGATGGATTCATCATATTTGGTATCGGCACAAAAAGCATAGCGATGTCCCGGCAGGGCAGGTTCTGTTACGGATTCATTTTTAACAACTGTTCCGTCTTTCCGGGCATAGTCTTCCCCGTTTTTCAACCGGTCATAAAAGGAGGAGGGAATTTCATGCTCTATCGCCTTCTGCGGGTCCAGCCGGCGGGGCTGTCTTTTTTCGGCAAACGAAAATCCATAACATTCCACCCGGTGATTGGTGGGAAAGCATTTAATGGCAATCTTCTCATCGTCCACTAATGTGGCTGCTCCCTTAATAGGATGAATATACAGGTTGAATGACAGGCTGGTGTCGGCCACTCTCAACTGTAGTTCAATAATCTCTTTGAGCGGTTCAGGTCCGAAGACATGTAAATCCTGCTGGCGACTGAGCAGGCTAAAGCTATTGATAAGACCGATCAGCCCAAAATAATGGTCACCGTGTAAATGAGAAATGAAGATGTGGGATATTTTACTGCGCCTGATCTTGTAGTTGATCATCTGGATCTGGGTGCCTTCGCCACAGTCAACTAGGTAATTATTTCCATCCAGAGTAACCACCTGGCTGGTGGGATGGCGGTCAAAGGCTGGTACAGCCGAGTTATTTCCAAGGATCGTGACAGCGAGCATGCAGCAATGAGCAATTTTAGATATACGAAGTACGATGTATTGTGATTAAGACCCAAACTTATTCTCACCTGCTGCTCAGCTCCCCGGACCTTCTTCGTCCAGGAATTCCCGCTCAATTTCTTCCATCTGTACGATATCCCAGGCCTCACTTTGGGTGGGGGTAACATTCATCAGTTCCAGGAGTTCATTTTTATCCAGGAAATCCTCTACCTGCGGTTGCAATTCACAGATCACAAAAGAGGCGCTGTTCTCGTAATATTTTTGTTGAATATGCACCAGCTTCTCGGCTGCAGCAATATCGATGGATCCGATGTCTTTCAGTATCAGCACCACGTTTTTAACGTCATTTTGGAGGTAGGGTAACAAACAATCAGCCAATTCTTCTGTCATAGTAGCAGAAAGTGAAGCCCCGGGCAGCGTGATGGCATGAAATCTTTCTTTGGTATCCGTTTTGACCTGCATAGTTCATACTTTTTGTTTGTTGAGCCTGTCAGCCCCCGGCAAAGTGAAAAAACTGCCAGTTCCCGACAACTTAAATTATCAACATCTCGTTTATAAATACGGGAAAACAGGAACCAAATATATTCGTTAATATTGTACAACACCCAATTATCTTACATGGATAACAATTTTTCAGCCCAGGTAAAAGAGATCATTTCATTCAGCAGGGAAGAAGCCTTACGATTGGGAAATGATTTTATTGGTACCGAACATCTGCTGCTCGGTTTGATCCGGGAAGGAGATAATACCGCCGTCCGTATTCTTAAAAGTTTTAATGTTGACCTCTACGAACTCCGGAAGGAAATTGAATTAGCGGTGAAGGATAAAACAGGAAAGAATATTGCTAATATCAACAGTCTTCCATTAACCAAGCAAGCCGAGAAAGTGATCCGTGTTACGGTGCTGGAAGCAAAAGCACTGAAAAGTGCCACCGTGGAAACCGAACACCTCATGCTTTCCATCTTAAAGAACAAAGAAAATATTGCAACACAAATCCTAAATCAGTTTGATGTGGACTACGATCTTTTCAGGCAGGAATTAGGCATTGTAAAATCCAATGACCCCCGCGCCGAATTCTCCGAAGAAAATGATGACGATTTTGACGAAGAGAAAAAATACTCCGGTCAAAAGGGAAGCAGTAAGCAACAGGGTAATGCAAAAAGCAAAACACCGGTACTGGACAACTTCGGCCGCGATATCACGAAGCTGGCAGAGATGGGTGCATTAGACCCTATCGTTGGCCGTGAAAAAGAAATCGAGAGAGTATCACAAATACTATCCCGCCGTAAAAAGAACAACCCGATCTTAATTGGTGAACCGGGAGTGGGTAAAACGGCTATTGTTGAAGGTCTTGCCCTGCGTATCGTTCAGCGTAAAGTATCAAGGGTGTTATTTGATAAGAGAGTTATTTCTCTTGACCTCGCAGCATTGGTTGCCGGTACTAAATACCGTGGCCAGTTTGAGGAAAGGATGAAAGCCATTATGAATGAACTGGAAAAGAACCGGGATGTGATCCTGTTCATTGATGAGTTGCATACTATCGTCGGGGCCGGTGGCGCCAGCGGTTCACTCGATGCCAGCAATATCTTTAAACCGGCTTTGGCAAGAGGTGAACTCCAGTGCATTGGTGCATCCACACTGGACGAATACAGGATGTACATCGAAAAAGATGGAGCATTAGACCGTCGTTTTCAGAAAGTAGTGATTGATCCGCCAAGTGTTGATGATACGATCACTATCCTGAACAATATCAAATCCAAATACGAGGATTATCACAACGTTACTTATAACAATGAGTCAATTGAGGCGTGTGTGAAACTGAGTGATCGTTATATCACTGATCGTCTTCTTCCCGATAAGGCCATCGATGTGATGGATGAAGTGGGTGCCAGGGTGCATTTAAAGAATATTAATGTTCCGCAGACCATTGTCGACCTGGAAAAGAAGATAGAGGATGTGAAGAATGAGAAGAATAAAGTAGTGAAGAGCCAGAAATTTGAAGAAGCAGCATCACTACGGGATACGGAGAAGCGTTTACAGGAAGACCTGGAAAAAGCAAAAGCAGACTGGGAGGAAGAAAGCAAACATAAACGTTTCCCGATTGATGAGGAAGCCATTGCCGAAGTAGTAAGTATGATGACAGGGATACCCGTGAAAAGAATGGTGCAGGCGGAGACTGACAAACTGCGCAAGATGGCTGATGATATGAGAAATATGGTGATCGGCCAGGACGAAGCTATCTCAAAAGTGGTGAAAGCTATTCAACGGAACAGGGTAGGCCTGAAAGATCCGAAGAAACCAATTGGTACATTTATCTTCCTTGGCCCTACTGGTGTTGGTAAAACAGAGCTGGCTAGGTCATTGGCGAGATATATGTTCGACTCAGAAGATGCGTTGATCCGGATTGATATGAGTGAATACATGGAAAAATTCACGATCAGCCGTTTGATTGGCGCTCCTCCAGGTTATGTTGGTTATGAAGAAGGTGGCCAGCTCACAGAAAAAGTCCGCCGGAAACCTTATAGCGTAATTCTGTTAGACGAAATTGAAAAAGCACACCCGGATATTTACAATGTATTGTTGCAGGTGCTGGATGACGGTCAGTTAACAGATGGGCTGGGAAGAAAAGTGGATTTCAAGAACACAACTATCATCATGACCTCGAATATTGGTGTGCGTCAGTTAAAGGATTTTGGAGCCGGGGTAGGATTTGCTACTGCCAATAAGATTGAGCATGAAGATGAAGCGAATAAAGCAGTGATTGAAAAGGCATTGAAAAAAACCTTCTCACCGGAGTTCCTGAATCGTATTGATGATGTGATCATATTTAACTCATTGACCAAAGAGAATATCTTCAGCATCATTGATATCCTTATGAAAGGAGTGACAAAACGGTTGACAAGTCTTGGATTCAGCCTGGCACTTACAGAAGATGCTAAAACTTTCCTGGCAGACAAAGGGTATGATGTGCAGTTTGGTGCGAGACCGCTGCACAGGGCAATCCAGAAATACCTGGAAGACCCGCTGGCTGAAGAAATACTCAATACACATGTCAAAGCCGGTGATGTGCTGGAAGCCGATGTGGATGCTGAAAAAACAAAACTTGTTTTTTCATTCAAAACGCAGCCTGAGCAAAAATCAAAAGCATAGACAGGCAATAATAAATTTTCAAAGGAGTGTTGTTAACCGGCACTCCTTTTTTATTTTTGTTACCTGTGGCAAAAAAGATCATTATAACTATTGATGGCTGGTCAAGCTGTGGGAAAAGCACCCTGGCCAAACAATTAGCTAAAGAGCTGGGCTATGTGTATGTAGACAGTGGCGCTATGTACAGGGCTATCACTCTTTATTTTCTCCGTAATAATGTTGACCTTGGGGAGAAGAAAGAGGTAAAACAGGCATTGAAGAGTATCAATCTCGAATTTATATATAATCCAAAAAGTAACAACAGCGAGATCTACCTGAACGAAGAGAACGTAGAATACCTGATACGGGATCTTGTTATTGCGGAAAAAGTAAGTGATGTCGCTGCCATAAAAGAGGTAAGAGAGTTTGCAGTATCGCAGCAGCAAAAAATGGGAGAAAAAAAAGGTATCGTAATGGACGGCCGGGATATCGGCACTGTCGTTTTTCCTAAAGCGGAATTAAAGATATTTATGACTGCTGATAACGCCATCCGGGTGGAACGAAGGTTCAAAGAATTGTATGAAAAGAATCCCAATATTACTATTGAGGAGGTGAAGAATAACCTTGAAATGCGGGATTATATCGATTCACACCGGGAAGTGAGCCCGTTGCGGCAGGCCAAAGATGCGCTGGAACTGGATAATAGTAATATTACACCACAGCAGCAACTGAAACTGGCATTGGAATGGGCTTCTCAAAAAGTAAAATGACCAGCAGGGGCGGGTAGCAGATACTGGTTATTCCTTTTCAGGATTCATTTCTTTACTTTTATACCAAACCATCTCCCTTGCGGATAACCACATACAGGCTGCTTCAACCCTTTATTGTTCTCCACATTATCATCATCTGTGGTATCGTAGGCTATATGGTCATTGAGAATGCTTCGTTCGTCGATTCATTATTCATGACTACGATCTCTATTACAACGGTGGGGTATGGGGAAGTAGTTCCTTTAAGTACTGCCGGAAAATGGTTTACGATCTTTTTATTAATCACCAGTTGGGGAACTTTTGCTTTTGCCATTACCCGCATCACCCAGTTTGTGGTGAACGGTGAGATCAATAAATATTTTAAAATGCGACGGCTTATGAAAGATATTGCAAAGCTTGAACAACATGTTATTATTTGTGGGTATGGACGAAATGGCCATGAAGCTGCCAAGATCCTGAAATCACATGATGTGCCTTTCCTGATCATCGAAAAGAGCAGCGAACTGGTTGAAAAAGCACGGCATGAGGAGGAACATTTACTCTATGTGGAAGGAGACAGTACCAATGATGATGTGTTGCTGGCTGCTGGGATTGAAAAGGCCAGGGCGTTGATCACCACATTGCCTGTTGATGCAGATAATCTGTTTATTGTTCTTTCAGCAAGAGGGCTAAACCCGGTGATGCAGATCATCAGCCGGGCGTCAGATAGCAATTCTATACCCAAACTGAAAAAAGCAGGCGCCAGTAATGTAATTATGCCCGACAGGATCGGTGGATCACATATGGCTAACCTGGTATCAAAACCGGATGTAGTGGAGTTTATAGACTTTCTTTCCGGCGAAGAAGGCCAGTCCATACATATCGACTCGATTGCTTTTGAAGAATTACCTGAAGAAATAAAAGGAAAACCATTGCAGGAGATCATGCAATGGAATAAAACAGGGGTTAATTGTATTGGGCTCAAAAGTTCAGAGGGGAAATTTATCATTAACCCCCCTGAAGATATTATTGTAGATCCCGGAATGAAAATACTGGTACTTGGTACCCGCCACCAGATACTCAGGATGAAGGCAAACCTGCCCTGATTTTACTGGCCGGAACCTGCTGCTTTTTTGACATCCAGTAATTCAACTTCAAATATCAGCATGGCGCCGCCGGGTATCTGGCCTTGTCCCATGGCTCCATAAGCCAATTCGTAAGGAATCCAGAATTTATATTTTGATCCAACAGCCATGAGTTGTAAACCCTCTGTCCATCCACGGATCACCTGGCTGACTCCAAGCGTTAATGGTTGCCCACGGTTGTAGGAAGCATCAAACTCAGTACCATCTAATAAAGTACCCCGGTAATGGGCAACAAATGTATCAACTGCCGCAGGCTTGATACCATCACCTTCTTTTATCACTTCATACTGAAGGCCGGAAGCTGTTGTTTTGACACCCGGCTTGGTTTTATTTCTTTTCAGGAAAGCAACGCCTGAATCAATAATCGCTTTTGATTTTTGCAGCTGCATTTGGGTCAGGTAATTATTGATGACCATATTGGCGGTATTATCATCTATCAGGGGCTTTTTATTTCCCATCAGGTCATTGATTGCTTTTAATACCAGGGTAGAATTAACCTTATTCACTCCCTGCTGTTTGAAAAAATTAGCAAAGCTCATTCCCATGGCATAGCTGGCGGAATCAAATGAATTTTTCAAAACAGGTTTAGCAGCAACAGGAGGAGTCTTGGGCTTTGTTGTTTTGACAGGCTGTGCTATAGCAACAGTAGCCAGCACCAGTACGGATACACACAGAATAAGCTTCTTCATAAAGTTATTTTATTAGGGAGCAAAAATACAGGTTGGGGAGCTAATTCGGATGGCTGTTATCACTTAATTTGCGGTCTTACATAAACAGGAAAAATGCAATACTTCAACAGGGATGTACAGGTTCGCTGGGCCGACCTGGATCCAAACTTTCATGTGAGGCATTCGGTGTATTACGATTGGGGCGCCTTTTGCCGGATCGAATACCTCTATAGCGTTGGCCTTACCACTGAAGTGATGCAAAAATTTCATATCGGTCCCATCCTTTTCCGGGAAGAATGTGTTTTCAGGAAAGAGATCAGGCTGGAAGATAAAGTGAGTATTGACCTGAAACTGGTTAAAGCAAAAAAGGATTTTTCCCGCTGGACTATTCAGCATGAGATCAGGAAGAACGGTGATATTTTATCTGCGGTATTGACGGTTGATATCGCCTGGCTGGATATTGTGCGCCGTAAGCTGGCTTCATTACCGGAAGAGGTTCGTGTCCTATTCGGGGATGTGCCGGTAGCTGACGATTTTCAGTGGATGGACTAGGTTGTTGTTCCTTCCAGCATTCTTACTTTACCGGGGAACCGTGCTGCATAACCATTGATAAGATTGCGGATATAAAGATTCTCTCTATAAGGAGTCAGTAATTCTTTCAGCATTGCATGATCAGTAATGGCCAGGTCCGACGGTAGATAACCCATACCATAAAATCTTCCTTCTGTAACGAGAATACAGGATTGGTCATCTCCGTTCAACCCTTTTTCAACAATGGCAAAAGAAGGTTGTTTTTTTAATGATTCAACCGCTTGGCGTACCCGTTCATTATAGCTGGCCGGCTGTTCTTTTTGCCGGCAGGCTCCATAGCAAAAGCCTTCTTTTATTCCTTCACAATCCACCTGGTCTTTTTGCATAAAGCAAAGCTTGGGACAAAGATTGAATTCCCGCATTACTTTACGAAGGATCGCATGGCCATCAACGAGATAATGAAAACTATAGACAGGGGTAAGCCGCTGCTTATTTTTTTCAATAGCTAAACGAATAAAGCCATTCTGGTCTTCATAACTAAAAATACCATACACATCTTCCCATCTTTTTTGTGACTGGTTAAAAATGGGCCATAGCTTTTTTATTTCGGTTGACTCAAGGATACAGGCCATCAGTTCGGTGGCACAGGGCTGAAAACTGATAGCATGGATATGTTTCAGGAAATTCTGTTTCTGCCGGCTTTCTGAATTATTACTGAAATGGCTGTTGACCCGGTAGCGTATGTTATTCGCTTTCCCCACATATACGATCTTACCTTTTTCATTATGGAAATAATAAACACCGGGAGTATAAGGTAATTGCTCAAAATGTTCTTTGGGGACATTGGGAGGTAAGACGGATTCCTTGGAGTTCCGTTGAAGGCTTTTGGCAATATGCTGTTCCTTATCATGGGCTAACAGTAACTGGAATACTTTTACTGTTGCTTCAGTATCTCCACCAGCCCGGTGCCGGTCGTTGATCGTTATTCCCAAAGAATGACAAAGATTGCCTAAACTGTAAGAAGCAAAACCCGGGAATATCTTACGGCTTAATCTTACCGTACAGAGTTTTTTACTGTTCAATATAAAACCGGCTTCTGCCAGGTGGCCTTTCACAAAGGAGTAGTCAAAATTCACATTGTGCGCAACAAATATCTTTCCTTCCAAAATTGTATGAATCTTTTCGGCAACAGTTTCAAACACCGGGGCGGAAGCTACCATTTTATCAGTGATGCCGGTCATGGCCTGGATATAATGGGGGATGGGCTGGTTGGGATTGATCAGCGTTTCAAATTTCTCCACCACTTTTTCTCCGTCAAAAACATGAATGGAAATTTCAGTAATGCCATTGGCCGCTGCGTAGGATCCGGTAGTCTCTATGTCAACAATTGCATACATGAAATAAGTGTCGCGGTTTAGCTGTGAAATACGAATTTCGTGAAAGTTTTTAACTCAACTATGCAGGCGGATAAATTAATAATGTTTCGCAACAGGCTGGCAAAGGTCTGGCGGCATCTTGCCAAACAGGCCAAGCGACAGGGTATAAGCTGCTACCGTGTATATGACCACGATTTGCCGGAATTCCCATTCTGTATTGAATTTTACGGGGATAAACTATATGTGGCGGAATACAAGCGGCAGCATGGGATGACGGAGGAGGAACATGACGAGTGGACCGAAAGAAGCCTGGAAGTGATGACAGAAGTGCTTGGCGTCAGTAAGGAAAAAATTTTCCTGAAACTCAGGCAACGAAAGCCCGGCCGGTTGGGGCAGTACCAGAAATATGATGAGGTACAGCATGAATTTGAGGTGACAGAAAACGGGCTAAAGTTCATAGTGAATCTCAGTGATTATCTTGATACAGGACTGTTTCTTGATCACCGCATTACCCGGCAAATGGTGAAGGAGCAGAGTAGCGGTAAAAAAGTATTGAACCTCTTTGCCTATACCGGTTCTTTTTCCGTCTATGCAGCAGCGGGAGCAGCCGAAGAAGTGATTACCGCTGATCTTTCCAAGACCTATTTGAACTGGGCGGAAAGAAACCTGCAGTTAAATGGATTTACAGATGCGGCAAAATACAAGTTCGTGCATATAGATGTGAAACAATACCTGAAAACAATACCACCAGGTTATTTTGATATGATCATCATGGACCCGCCGACTTTCAGTAACAGTAAGCGAATGGAGGATATTTTAGATATTCAACGGGATCATGTTATCCTCATCAACCAGTGTATAGCAGGATTAAAGCCAGGGGGCATATTATATTTCAGTACCAACTTTCGCAAGTTTGAACTGGATAAGGAAAAAATTAATGCCAGCAGTATTAAAGACATCACAAAAGCCACGACCCCTTTTGATTTCGGGGGGAAATTATTTCGCTGGTGTTTCTATTTGGTTAAATAGAGTGTCTTTACCAGTGAATAGTAAGGAGCAAACATATGATGGATGAATGGTTTGGTTCTATCATCCGGGAATAATTGAAAATATCCGGCATCCGGCATTAGTATGACCGGGTTGCCTGCCCGCATAAAATTATTACCATGAACATAAGCCGGTTCTTTTAATTGCGGCAGCTCCTTCCGGATGGCTTTCTTATACATCACGGTCCCAAGATATTTTTCAAATTTCCGTTGAGCTTTACGGGGTTTGCGTTCCAGTTTATCATACACAATACCCCCGGCAACACGAATGGCGAATTTTTGTTTCTTCAGAATAGCTTTTGCATTGGTCAGCGGGCTGGTGCGGTTGAAATCATAAACCGTTTGCATGGAAAAAGGTGTTTCCGGCACCCAGTCAGCAGCATTTACCACCGTATGTGCCCAGCTTCCCCGGGTAATAAAATCAAAATCATAGGCGTAATACATATTGCCAACTTTTGGCGCCGCACTGCAATA
Source organism: Chitinophagaceae bacterium (assembly GCA_016786805.1). GTDB lineage: Bacteria > Bacteroidota > Bacteroidia > Chitinophagales > Chitinophagaceae > CADEDV01. The sequence continues at coordinate 11,712 of JAEUVP010000510.1, forward strand.
TGTTTTATACGTAATGTCTTTAGGAAGATTCCCTTTCTGTGTTTCATAGAAAAGATAGGAACGAAGCAGGAAAGCTAAGGCACCACCCTGGCTATGCCCCATGACCAGGAATTCTTTTACTTTTTTTGTACTGTAATATTCATTGATCTTTTTAATGATCTCCGGTGCCAGGTGCCCGATACTGATGGTCCAGCCCACATGCACTGCCGCCTTTTCACTGGCAGCAAACTGGTAATTAAAAGTGGTACTATCGTTCAGTTGCAGGCTGCCCGTAGCAGGGATCATGGCCGCATAAAAATTCGCCAGCCAGCTGGTTGTTTTATTCACAGTTCCCCGCAAGTCAATAACTGCTACATTATCATTGCGGAGGTATAGGGTCCACCTGTTGAGTAATCCAACTTCTTCGGAACGATATTCCAGGTGATAAGGATCTTTCAACGTCCTGCGTTCAACCGAATCCGGGATACCGGAACTATTGAACGCAAGGGATAGTAACTGGGTATACTCTTTGGGATCAAAGCCGGGTTGAAGAATGGTTTGTGATTGGGCTGAACAAAACATCAGCAATAGCAGGAGTGTTGGTATTCGTTTCATAAATGGTAAATGGTTCTTGCAATTTACTGTATTAGGCTTCAAAAGCCATATCCGGGAGTTGCTAAAGAAATATTCTATCTACCTTTTTAGTTAGAACGACCCTGAATTTCCAGGCAGGTAGCGTATTCCTTCTTTTTTGAAACCAGGCTCAACGCTACTGGGGTAGATGCAAAATCACCCGAAAGTGTGATTGTACAGTATTGTGCGTTTAATAATTTTAACAGCCTGGAAGTACAGGATTTTACCTGTTTTTTTCAATATCCACCCCAAAAGACAAGAGGCTGACGACCGATTAATAAACTGGGATTACCGCTTACTAAATGGGAAAGCAAGCGGCAAAGCATAATCGTAGTTTTAAACTATTAATTATTAAAAGCATGAAACGCTGCAACCTTATTCTGTTATTGGCTCTTTTTGCGGGACTTGTATCCCGTGCACAGTTGGTGAACGACGGAGCAATTATTAAGATACAACCCGGGGCCGTTCTTTTCTGCTCTGGTAATGTGGAAAATAAAAATGCAGGCACGATCAGCAATGATGGTAAACTGGAAGTACAGGGCAATTTCCTGAACACAGCAACCTACACCACAGCCACGGCAGACGATTCACTCATCCTGACAGGGACGGGCAACGTAACGCTGAATGCCGGTGCATCTATACTCAGTTTCCTGCACATCAATAAAACCTCCAACAGTAATTTTGTAACACTGGCCAATTCTGTCACCATTGGCAGCAAGCTGATCTATAATTCAGGCACACTTTCTACCGACCCTGTTGCTAATCCTTATACATTGACTGCAGCAGCAGCTGTGCCATTTGAGTTTACAGCAGGCCGGGAAATAGTAGGCAGGGTTAGAAGAACAGGCTGGACTAACGGGACAGCAAGAGTGTTTAATCAACCTAATATGCTGGTAACAACAAACGCTGGCACCAATCCCACCGAATTTACCGTGAATATGATACCGCAGGATAATGCCGGTGATCCGACACTTACTGAACGGGAAGTGAAAAGAAAATTTGGATTTGCACAAGCAGGTGGTTCCGGGTTCACCGCTGATATCCGTTATCCTTACCTGGATGCAGAATTAAATACAAACACAGAAGCCAATCTTGTTCCCTGGCAATTGGTAAGTGCCGAATGGAATGGCCGTCTTACGCCGGTTACAAGAGATGGGGTCGCTAATTATGTTTCCACAACCGGTATTCCAGCTGCAGATCTTGCTAATGAATGGAAACTGGCTGATCCCAGGTATACCATGAATGCAACGGCACTACTCAGAGGCCCCTGGAACGGATCCTCAATGAACACAAATCTTAATAGCGGGGGTATTCTGCCGCTGTCTCAACCTTATAATACAACTCCTTTTAATTATACAGGAACAGAATCAGTAGGTGCCATACCCAATGTTAATGTGGTGGATTGGGTATTGGTTGAATTTCGTAAGCCTGCATCAGGGTTACCAGCAGATGCTGCTTCAGCTACTATTATCGGAAGAAAAGCCGGGTTCCTTTTAAATACCGGGGCAGTTGTTGAAACAGACGGAATTACTCCAATCGGCGTTGATATGAGCAAGCAGGGTGCAGGCTTTATGGTCATTCGTCACAGGAATCATTTGGGTGTGATGAGTGTATCGTTGCCATCTAATGCATTGGGTACTTATACTAACGATTTCAGGTCTTTAGCCAATAGTTATAAAGCTGTGGGTGCTTCTTCAGATCCGGTAATGCTTTTAGCCGGTGGTGTACATTATGGATTGTGGGCCGGTGATGCCAATAAAAGCGGTGTTGTGAATGGTACCGATATCAGTGCCATTAAAAATGCGATTGCGGCTTCTACTACCGGGTATGTACTTACCGATGTTAATATAAGTAACAGTATTAACGGAACGGATGTGAGCCTTGGAAAAGCGATTATTGCAGCTTCCGGTTCGGGTAGCACACCAGGCAGAATGCGTATTGCAACAACAAATATTCCTGATCCGCTTGGGCCGGAAGAGTAGAACAATAAGTCAGAAAATCATAAACCTTCAGATCATGAAACCAGTTTTACAGCTAAAATTATTTGCAGCCAGTTTGATACTATTACTGACTGTACATTCAACTATTAAAGCCCAGGTCTGTGAATGGCGGCTTGCAGATGCTAATTATTCAGGCACAGATCCCGATGGCGCAGGGCCTGCTCTGGGTTCTGTTACGTTTAAATTGCAAATACATACAACTGCAGGCAGTATCCCCAATGTAAATGTACTTGCAACAGGATTCAGCTACCAGAGTGCAAACGCTATGATTCCTACCACTCCGGGGTGTGCTATTGTCAGCAACCCGGCTAATGTTACCGTTTCTCCCACATTTGTGGGTGGTGGCTTTGCATATACGGTCGTTAACCAGTGCGGCATTTTTAACCAGACTGCAGGCGGGCAGAATTTTGACAGGAGAGCAGTAGGTACACTTGACGGAACAGGTATCACATTGACAACTACCTGGGTGGATGTATTTACGGTAACGTTGTGGACCCTGAATAATACCGCTCCATATGGAGGGTATGTAGTCATTAACTCTGGTTCGGGGGGAAGCCCCGGTGAGTTTACCACCTATTCAGTTTCGGATGACCTGGCTAATGAGTATCCGGTGAATTCGACAACATTTAATGTCCCTCTTTTACTGGGCCCGATTGTTACACCGGTTCTCTTTACTGATTACAAAGTCAATTGTTCGGATAAAGGAGCTTCCATCACCTGGTCAACAGCCTCCGAGATCAACAGTGATTATTTTGCTATCGAGAAAAATGTAAATGGCAGCTGGACCACTATCGATAAAGTGACAGCCGCTGGAAACAGCTCAGCAAGCCGCAGTTATCAATACCTTGACCTGGAAGGTGGAACTGCTCAGTACAGGATCAAACAGGTGGATAAAGACGGCGGGTTTACCTATACAGCTATACGGCAAACGAATTGCCGCAGCAATGCAGTAAGTGTTGTACTCTACCCGGTTCCAGCCAATGATGTACTGAATGTGGCCATACGAACTGATGTCGCATTACGAACTGAGCTGCAGATTTTTGATATGACAGGAAGAGTAGTGCGGAGACAAACAGCGGTATTGAATACAGGCAATAATAAAGTGGTCATTAATACTGCAGGGCTGGCATCAGGTGAATATGTGATCAGGAGCAGCGATGGCACGATAAAACTTAACCAGCAATTCACGATTGCCAGGTAACAAGGAGGTCTTTTAGCTCACAGGTTTATGATAGAAATAAAAATGCCCCGCAACTGCGGGGTGTTTTTTTGCTGGTTATTTATGCCTGTCATTATCTTTTAGCTCCTTCAGCACATCTTCCTTTTTTCTCCTGGATACAACGATATGACTGCCATCCGTGAGCCAGAGCAATCCTTCTTTATCCAGGTGCTTTACATATTTTTTATTCACCAGGTGTGATTTGTGAGCCCTGATAAAATCATGCTCCTGTAAAATATCTTCGTACTCCTTCAAGGTTCGGGAAACTAAAATCGGTTTTTGATCTTTAAAGAAGAAACGGGTGTAATTGCTTTCACCCTCCAGGCGAATGATTTCCCGCGGTTCAAAAAAGAAGACACCTTCCATGGTATTCAGGGCCAGCTTAAAGGAAGATTGATCTTTTTGGTGCAGGTTACTCAGCAGGTTGTCCACCAATTGCTGCTGCTGCTGTGGCGGAAATTCCTTTTTGATGATGTGGCGGTGAATGGCATTTTGCAGATCAACGATATCAACAGGCTTCAGCAAATAATCCAATGCACTGAAGCGGATAGCTTTGATAGCATATTTGTCGTAGGCGGTGGTAAAGATCACATCAAAATCCCAGGAACCGATCCTGTTGAGAAGATCAAATCCATTCATATGCGGCATTTCAATATCCAGCATCAGCAGGCTGGGTTTGAAAACAGCGATGATACCGGCTGCTTCCTGGGGATTATTACAAAGCATAATTTCCTTTGCTGCAGGGATATGTTTTTCGATCAGCAACTTCAGGATATTGCCTGCGGATGGTTCATCGTCAACGATCAGGATGCGTATCATTTGCTTATTTATTTTAACCCCGTTAAGGGAATTGAAATAGTAACTCTTGTTCCCGTTTCATCATTATCATATATATCTTCAATTAAAAGCATAGCAGAAGTGGCGCCACTTTCTTTTAAAAGTTGCATCCGTTGCAGGGCAAGATCAGTTCCTTTTGATTCGAAATAATGGGATCCCAGTTTTTGCTTTTTGATAGCAGCTGCTTTTTCACGGCCAATACCATTGTCTTCGATCGTACATACTAATTGTTGTTGCTGGCTGTAAAACCGTATCATTAATTTTTTGTCCCCATCTTTATGCATCAAACCGTGCCACACGGCGTTTTCAATAAAAGGCTGCAGCATTAATGAAGGAAAAAGTACTGTTTCTGTATCAATCGATGGATCAATGTCAATCGTATACGTAAAAGAGTGTTTGAACCTGAGTGACTCTAATTCGAGATACAGGCGATTCATTTCTATCTCATCCCGTAGTGGTATAAAATTCTTTTCGGAATTATTCAATACCTGCCGGAGGAGTTTGGAAAACTTGGAAAGATACTGGTAGGAAGTAGTATAGTCATTCAATACAATACTCTCCTGTATTGCGTTCAGGCTGTTGAAAATAAAATGCGGGTTCATCTGTGCACGGATAGCTTTTGCTTCCAGTTCTGCCATTTGTTGTTTGATGGCGGCTTTGTTCTTAATAGCGATGATCCGGCGGCGAAATACAAGTATAACAAGACCTGCTGCCAGCAAAATAATAAGTACCCTGAACCACCATGTTTGCCAGAAAGGAGGGAGAATAGTGAACTTGTATTGTACAGTGGTTTCTGTCCATACGTTATTGTTATTACAGGCTTTCAGCTCAAAAGTATAATGACCGGGTTGCAGAAAGTTGAAATGGGCTGACCTGTCATTAGTATAGATCCAGATGCTGTCAAGCTCTTTTAGCCGGTAAGCATAGCGAACTCCTGAAGGGCTGGTGAGGCAAACAGCAGTAAATTGGAACTCTAATGAATTTTGAGCATAAGTGAAAATAGCAGAATTGTTATCCAGGTAGTTGCTGTCTGAACCATTACAGCCAACCCGGTTCAAAGACAGGATGGGGGAGAGATTGTTCCTGTTGATGCTGTCGGGATGAAAGGAAAATACTCCCATCGATGTAAGGCCCCAAATGAGCCCGTTTTTTTGTTGTTCCAATTTTAATGTTTGATAATAGGAGGATAGCAAGCCGTCCTTGTCCGTAAAACTAGTCAGATGTTCTTGTTCCCCGTGGTTGATAAGTTCCGAGACACTCATATAATCTCCCCACCATACATTGTCGTTCTTGTCGACGACCACAGAAAGAGCAACATCCGAAGGGCTTCCTCTTTTTTTATCATATTGTTGGTGTAGCCAAAGCTTTCCGTCTTTCAACCGGCATTGTAAAAGACCTTTGCCAAGTGTTGCCACCCAGATATTTCCTTTTTTATCGCTTACAATTTTATTAATGTATAAATTCTTAACGGGTACTCCTTGTATGGAATCATCTTCTAGCAAATTATTACGAAGTATATACAAGCCCTGGCTGCCATAGAACCAATAAGCAGAATCAGCAATTTGAAAACAGCCAAATAGTTCAGGAGGCCGGCTGTATTTTTTTTGAAAGGGATAATGAGCTACCAGGGGATTCTTTGAATCCGGGTCAATAAGAGTGACCCCGTTTTCAGTACAGGCAAAGAGTTTTCCATCACCTGCAGGATAAAGTGCCTCACAATTATTGTCTTTTAAAAAACCAGTGTTCTTCCAGTTCCTGAGCTGTTTATTTATATAATAGCTGATGCCCTGGTAACCACTGCCGGCCCAGATGCCGTTCCTGCTATCTTCATACAGGCACATTACTTCTGCATCAGGAAACAGGGGAGGGAGATTTTTCACAGGACTGATGGCTGTATCTTTTTTATTATACAGCAGCCCCCGGTTACTTCCGAAAAGCAGATCCCCGTTTTTTCTTTCCAGTATGGAAAAAATTTCTTTGTGAAGCGATTGCTCCACTACGTATTGACTAAAAGTGATTTTTTGAAATTTCTGTAGTCCTTCCCAGGAACCGATCCAGATATTTTCCTCGGCATCAATCAGTGCAGTTACTGCATTGTTGGTGGTATTGCCAAAAGATACAACAGGTACTATTTGCTCTTTTATTTCTGAAACGCCGCTAGTGGTTAATGCATAAACTTTGTTTTTATTAGTGAATACAGTCCTTCCAATAAATGCTTCGGTAAATGAACTGCTTACCTGACCCCCGATCAGTTTAGCAGGATGGTTGTCGAGGCAATTCCAAAAGATACTGTCAGGGGATATAGCTGTTACGGAGGTAACGGGCGAGCCTGCATCAGTATTTTCCCAAATCATCTCATAGCGGTTGCTATGAGCGGGTATTCTAAAAACACCATCATAAGAACCGGTATATATATTTTGCTGTTTATCTGTGGCAATACTGTAAACTCTTTTGTTGAAACCGGTAAAAGGTAGTAATTGAACAGATGAATGGGGGTTCTTATAAAAGTTATTGACTTGTTCAGTCGTTATTTTATATAAAGCATTCAAATCTCCGATCCAAATATTACCAGCTGCATCGGTTAGTAATGCTTCAACGGCAAGGGGAGGCTGGTTTTTTACAATGATCTTTTGAAATGCTCCATCCCTGAGTAGAAATAATCCTTTATCGCCACCGATCCATATGCCTTGTTGGTGGTCTTCTGTGATGCACAAAACCCGGCCAATGGTTTCATTACCGGAACTGTACTGGTAGTTTTTAAAATCATAACCATCATAAACACTCACACCTAATTCGGTTCCGATCCACAACATCCTGTTACTGGCTTGCGATAGTGCATATATCTTAGAAGAAAGTAAGCCATCACGGGTGCCATAGATCGTTAGCCTGTATTGAGGATGTTGTGAAAATCCCATTAACTGGAAAATACAAACCAGTAACAAGGGTGATATGTAACGGAGGCGTGGCATTTAACCAGTAAAAATATACAACCTTTCCCCGATAGTTCCTCCATTCGCTCATTGAAAGATACCGTTGCCTAATCAGTGGTAATTATCTTCCCTTACGGTAACTGGTTACCTCCGTTCTCTTTTTGACACACTTTCCCTGGAAACGCAACTTGTAGTTTTAACTAACTAATTCAAAGTAATGACAGCTACTGACCTTGTTCATGAAAAGATCATTGAGATTATCCAGGAAATGAAGCATCGCCAGCTATGGAAGAGCCAGACACCCGGCTGGGTTACTGATTTCACAAACAAAGAAATAATCAGTGAAGAAGATTTTGCCGGCTGGTTACAATTCGTCTTTTTACCCAACCTGCAGCAGCATAGCCGCATGAATGAGGAGAAAAAAATGGTGGCCCCGCAGGCAGTAAAATTTTTTGGGGAAGATGTGCGGAAAGGGAAATTATTACAGTTATTAATAGAATTGGATTCCTTATCATAAAGTATAATTATAAATCATGAAGAAGACAATCGTTTGTGTACTTGCCATAGTACAATGTTATTTAGCCGCTGCACAAAGTGTTGGAATTGGCACAGCCACACCAAGCAGTAGTGCATTATTGCATATCAACAGCACAACAAAAGGATTGCTGATACCCAGGATGAGTACTACCGAACGTAACGCTATTGTATCGCCTGCTGAAGGATTATTGATTTACAATTTAACTACCAACGAATTAAATCAACGTCAAAATTCAGCCTGGAAAACGTTGCTTAATAATGACTCCTGGACGGGAGGAGGCAGTGGTTGGATGTTTAACATCGGAGATAACGTAGGCGTTAATACGGCTGGCCCGTCAGAACGGCTGGATGTGAGTGGTAATATCCGCAGCAATAGCTCTGTGATCATTGATAACGCAGCTGCCATTCTGCAGTTGAAAAGTGCTGGTGTAAGTACCGGCTTTGTACAATTGTCAGGCGATAATCTCCGCTTTGGTACCAATAGCGGAAATACCAATGGCAGGATGATCATGCGGTTTGACGGAAGCGATATGTTTAGTTTTCAAAAGACAGCGCCAGGTGGCTCTTCGGTGCAAATGAGTGCTTCTAATGTCCCTGTTGGATTATTAGAAGCCACTACCAGCGGTAATGTATCACTGACTGCTGTAAACGATAATACCCAGGTACAATTAGGTGGAGAAGTGTTCATAAACAACTTTACCAACAGAACCGGCATCGGAACTTCATCACCAACTGAAAGGCTGCATGTAAATGGAAAATTAAAAGTATCGGGAACTGAAATGACAGTTGACGATGGACGCATAACAGGAACCGCCACCAGCTCAGCTTATAATCTGCTGCCACTTGCCTATGGAAGGGTAACTTATCTTGGTAACAAGGCTGGAGGCACCCCAAATTTTACTTCTGTAACACGTACCGGCCCGGGCGCCTATGATGTTTTTGTTACCGGATTAACGAGCTCTTCGGTAATAATGGTAACACCAGGATCCATCAGCAGCATTGAAATGAATTACGATTCTCCCGGTAAGTTTAGAGTAAGGGTATGGAGTAGCATATACGATGAGTTTAACGACTGCGACTTTCATTTTGTTATCTACAATCCATAATAATCAATTTCTTTTACTATTAAGCTTCTGTTATGAGGAGAATAACTATCTGTTTTGTTTTTTTGCTGCAATACTCAATGTTGTCAGCACAAAGTGTAGGTATTGGGACTACTACTCCCAATGCATCCGCACAATTGGATATAACGAGTACCAACAAGGGGATACTGATACCCCGGATGACAGCTGCCCAGCGGGCTGCTATCGTTTCCCCGGCCAATGGGTTAATGGTATATGAAACCACCAGCAATAGTCTCTGGGTTTATAATGGTACGGTTTGGGTACAGCAAGGTTCAGGTGGCGCCTCCCCCTGGACAGAATCCGGTAGCAATATTTATAACAGTAATGTTGGAAATGTGGGGATAGGCACCAGTACCCCCTCATCAAAATTTAGTGTGGCTGGGAATCTATTAGTTACAGGCGGTGATATAAGTATCAATGATCCGTCGGCCACCGTTTTTTTCAGGGTTTCCAATTCTGCCCGTGCCAGTGTTGCATTGAGTGGTGTTAATGATGATCTCAGCATCGGCACTCTTGCCTTAAACGACCTCGGGAAAATGTATTTTAAAACGCAAAGTGTGAACAGGATGACCATTGAGCCGAACGGGGACGTGGGTATCGGTTTTACAAGCCCTTCGTACAAACTGGATGTTAACGGTAATACCAGGACAGTGGGAAATTTTATTGCTGAAGATGGTTATATCCAGATAAAAAATACAGCTGATACAAAACTCTGGAACATACAGTACTCCAGTTCTTCCGATCGCTTATTGTTCCTGGAGCAGGGCGTGGAAAGAGTGATATTGCAAAATGGAGGGAATGTGGGTATCGGTGAAACTTTTCCTGCAGAAAAATTGCATGTAAATGGCAACACGATGATTGATGGTGATGCGACCCTGAATACAGTGAATCCCACTATCCAGTTGCAGAATAGTGATGTCAATAAAGGCTTTGTGCAACTCTCCGGTGATAATATCCGTATTGGTACTAATAGTGGAAATACTGACGGGAAATTTGTCATCCGCACTAATGGCGGAGACCGGGTATTTGTGGATGGAAGCGGAAATGTAAATATCGGCTCTCAAACCGATGCACCGGGTTACAAACTCAGGGTTGACGGAAAAATGATTTGCGAAGAAGTAAAAGTAAAATTAAGCAGTGCCTGGCCGGATTATGTGTTCGAGGACGAACACCAGCTGATGCCTGTAGATGAATTGTCGAAGTTTATACAGCTTAATAAGCATCTTCCTAATATTCCTTCCGCCCGAGAAGTTGCAACTAATGGAATACAGGTGGGTGATATGCAAAAAAGAATGATGGAAAAAATCGAAGAGCTTACTCTCTACATCATCAGTTTGCAGCAGCAGATTGACAGCCTGAAAAAGCAATTCGGGCAGTAAAGGTTTTTTTATTAACCATAAACTTTATGAAAAGAGTTTTCCTTTTTTGCAGCCTACTACTGGTGAGCACCAACCTGCTTTATTCACAGGCAGGAACAGGCAGGAATTTTTATGAGATCAGCCGGGAGCAAAACGATTATTATAACAGGGTAGGCAAAGACAAACCAGGGTACAAACAATTCAAACGCTGGGAATGGTATTATTCCACCCGTATGGGTGCAAATGGGCAACTGGTGGACAACCAACGGATGAATCAACAAGCACTCCGGCAAATGCCGTTGAACAGGGCAGGAGAACCTAATATGGTCAATGTAACTACCGGCAGCTGGGCAGCATTGGGTCCCGGTTTTGTAAACTCTGACGATAAGGGTATTGGCCGGGCAAACAGAATAGCTTTTCATCCCAGCAATCCCAACATATTATATGTGGCAGGTGCCACTGGCGGGTTATGGATCACTTCAGATGCAGGTGCCAACTGGTATTCATACAGTGAGGGTATCCCCAACATGTCCCTAAGCGGGGTGGCCGTGGATTATACCAATCCCAATATCATTTATATTTTAACAGGTGATGCAGATGCAGCTTTCAGTGGTGCCCGGGGACAGTTTGCCTATGGAAAAACATCCAGTGGTGTTTTAAAATCGTATGACGGAGGGTTCACCTGGCATCAAACCGGGCTTCGCTGGAATGAAACAGATGATTACCTGGGTTATAAATTAATGATACACCCTGCCAATCCGCAAATATTATTGGTAGCAAGCAACGATGGCATCTTCAGAACCACGAATGGGGGTGATACCTGGGCTCAGTCGAATACCGGCCAGGTGGTTTATGATATGGAGTTTCACCCATCCAATTCTTCCATCGTATATGCTTCTGCTACTGCTTCAGACAGTATCCGTGTTTTTAAATCTACCAATAGCGGGCAAACATTTATTGCCACTCATGCCATCGACAGGGTGGTTGATGCTGATGGAAATAATGCTGCCAACAGGGCGGCCCTTGCCGTAAGTCCGGCGAATAGTTCTTATGTGTATTTATTGACCGGACCTGCCACAG
>JAEUVP010000551.1 GCA_016786805.1 Chitinophagaceae bacterium
GGTTTCACGCCAAATAATGATGGTAAAAATGATACTTTCTTCCCCTTCCCGGTTGGTATCAAGGCGATCAAATATTTCAGGGTATTCAACCGCTGGGGAAATATGGTATTCTCCACTACCAGGCTGAATGATGGCTGGGACGGTACTTTCAGCGGGAAAGAACAACCCAGTGGTGTTTATGTATGGATGGTGGAAGGTGTCACAAAAGATGACCGGCCAATTACCAAAAAAGGAACGATCATGCTGATCCGTTGATAAATCAGCTTTTTCGTGCATAAAAAATAAACAAGGCCACCGGATTTAATTCGGTGGCTTTTTGCTGAACCCGTATTTTTGCGGCCTTGTTCCGAGATTAATTATAGAAGAATCTCCCGCAAAGCAACTGAGCGGGAAAAATCACAAATATGGTAGATATATTACTTGGCCTCCAGTGGGGCGATGAAGGAAAAGGAAAGATCGTTGACTATTTTGCCAAAGATTATGATGTGATAGCCAGGTTCCAGGGAGGACCCAATGCAGGGCATACGCTTTATGTTGGCGATAAAAAAATTGTACTGCACCAGATACCTTCCGGTGTTTTTCATCCCAACACCGTGAACCTGATCGGCAATGGTGTGGTATTAGACCCCATCACGTTAAAAAGAGAATGTGACCTTGTTGCTTCTTTTGGCATTGATCTGAAGAAGAATCTTTTTATTGCTGAAAGAACACACCTGATCCTGCCTACACACAGGGCGTTGGATAAAGCAGCTGAATTATCCAAAGGAGAACAGAAGATCGGTTCCACGCTGAAAGGCATTGGCCCGGCCTATATGGATAAAACCGGGAGGAACGGGTTAAGGGTGGGAGACCTGTTGGATAAAAATTTCACGACCTCCTATATCAAACTGCGGTTGAAGCACCAGAAACTACTGGATAACTATGCATTCAACGAAGATATTACGGCCTGGGAAGAAGAATTTTTCGAAGCCCTGGAATTCCTGAAGCAACTGAATATTGTGAATGGAGAATACTTTATCAACGAACAACTGAAAGCGGGTAAAAGAGTATTGGCGGAAGGTGCACAGGGAACCATGCTGGATATTGATTTTGGCACTTTCCCGTTTGTGACCTCTTCTAATACGATCTCTGCCGGTGTTTGCAACGGGTTGGGGATTGCCCCCCAAAAGATCAGGGATGTGATCGGGGTAACAAAAGCTTATTGTACCCGTGTGGGTGGCGGACCTTTTCCAACGGAACTGGATAATGCAACAGGAGAAGAGTTGAGAAAAGTGGGGAATGAATTTGGTGCTACTACCGGCAGGCCCCGCCGCTGCGGCTGGATCGATCTCGTAGCCCTGAATTTTGCCTGTATGATCAATGGGGTAACCAAGATCGTCATGACAAAAGCCGATGTACTGGATGCTTTCAGCGAATTACAGGTGTGTACTGATTATAACATGAACGGGAAAATCAGCCGTGAAATACCTTTTCGGCTGGAGCGGTTAAAGGTGGAGCCGGTATATAAGAGTTTTCCCGGCTGGAACAAACCCAGCAGTGCAGCAAAAACAGAGGCAGAATTGCCTGATACGATGAAAACCTACGTTGAATTTATTAACCAGTACCTTGGGGTGAAAGTTCACTATATTTCCAACGGGCCGGGCCGGGATCAGTTGATCCAGGTATCCTGAACGTAGGTTTGTAAAGAATTAAAAATTCTTTTTTAAAAATTTGGCTAATTAAAAACTTCGCTGAAATTTTACAGCATCAACCCTGTTAAGAATATGGCATCGAAATCCGATAAAGAAAAGAAACCCGCTGGAAAGGCCAGTGCTGCATCTGAAAAAGAAGCAGCCAAGAAAGCATCTCCTAAACCTAAGAAAAAGGAAGAGGAAGATGATGACGATGATTTGGAAGATGATGAAGAGGAGGTGAAACCTGCCAAGAAATCCGGTAAGGCTTCTTCCAAAAAAGAGGAGGAAGACGATGATGAAGAGGGAGAAGACGAAGTGGATGATTGGGAAAAGCCAGAGGAGGAAGAAGAGTGGGATCCTGATTTTGAAGAATTCGATCTCCCCAAATCCAAGGGTAAAAAAGCAGCTGGCCCTGCCGGTAAAAAACCAGCGGCAGCAGATGATGATGATGATTTTAAAATGGATGATGAGTTCAAGGATCTCTTTAATGATAAAGACGATTTTGATGATGAAGATGATGATTATTGATTTCAACCGTTCGATCAAATTGCATTGAAACATACCACTCCAACACGCTGCACGTTTACGGTCAGTGATTTCCCGGAGATGAAAATGAAGGTGCTGAACTGGACACAACAGTTCAGCACTTTTTGTTTCCTGGATAATCACCAGTATCATATTACCCCCACCAGTATGGAATGCCTGTTGGCGGCCGGGGAGAAAAGAAGTATAAAAGCCGGTGCCGGGAACGCTATACAGCAATTACAGGATTTCCGGGATGAAAAGAATAGCTGGCTGTTTGGTCATCTCAGCTACGACCTGAAAAATGAAATGGAAGAGTTGCATTCTTTACATCCTGACAGGACAGGTTTCCCCGATCTTTTTTTCTTTGAACCCGAAGTGGTCATCAGCCTGAACGAAAAGCAGATGATCATTGAAGCCAATGATCCCCGGAATATATTTGATACACTTGTTAATGCCGGGCTGCCGGACGTTTCTATTCAGCCATCAGTAAATAATATCGAACAACGGATCAGCCGAGAAGAGTATATTTCTATTATCAGCAAATTGAAGGAGCATATTCTGCGGGGTGATTGTTACGAAATCAATTTTTGCCAGGAATTTTTTGCTGAAAACATATATATAGATCCTGTTGAAGTATATAAAAAACTAAGTGCGGTTTCACCCAATCCTTTTTCTGCTTTATACCGGGTAAAGAATAACTGGCTGCTTTGTGCCAGCCCGGAACGGTTCTTAAAACGAAAAGGGAGTAAGATCCTTTCGCAACCGATGAAAGGAACAGCTAAGCGAATACCCGGTGATTTTGTAAATGATGAACAAAGCCGGGAGGATTTACTGCATAGTGCCAAGGATCGTTCAGAGAATGTAATGGTGGTAGACCTGGTAAGAAATGACCTGGCGAAAATATGTGAAGAGGGAACAGTAAAAACAGAAGAGTTGTTTGCGGTGTATTCATTCCCGCAGGTGCACCAGATGATATCCACTATCAGCGGTGAGTTGAAAAAGGATATCTCCTTCTCAGAAATTATCAGGGCTACTTTTCCCATGGGCTCAATGACAGGTGCGCCCAAGAAAAGGGTGATGGAACTGATTGAGCAGTACGAACAAACTAAAAGAGGGATTTTCTCCGGGGCGGTAGGTTATTTATCACCCGATGATGACTTTGATTTTAATGTGGTGATCAGGAGTATCATGTATAATACGGGTTCAAAATATCTTTCTTTTCAAACAGGCTCGGGTATCACTTTTTACAGTGACCCGGAGAAAGAATGGGAGGAATGTTTGCTGAAAGCCGAAGCTATCAAGAAAGTTTTGGCTGGTGCTGAATGATCATTGGGCTTGTCGCAGCAAAACCTGCATCGATTCATTCAGTATCTCGAATTTCTTAGCGAGGAAAATAGTCATTTTATCAGCAGGCAAACGAAGATCGTATTTACCATTATTGGCAATATGGTTATTGAAACCGGGATTATACCTGTTGAAATCATCGGTTTTCATTCCGGTATAAGTACAAATGACGCCGGCATTATATCTCCCGCTGATATTTAGCACTTTCGAACTGTCCATTTCTGCTTTACTGATATTGCTGGTCGTATTTTGTAAAGCATCTTTCACTTCTTCTTTGGTCAAAGTGGTCACACCGCCTTCTCCTTCCATGATATAGTGCGTGGAGATAAATTTCTTGACATGGTTTTTGGATTCATTGGGTAAGTGATGCTGCAATACCCAGAAATCTTTACTGCCACTACGGGTAATGGCTTTGTTGACATTGCCGGGGCCACCATTGTAAGCAGCGATCACGAGCAGCCAGTCACCGTATTTAGCAAACAAGTCTTTCAGTAAACGGGCGGCTACATGGGTACTCTTGTAATAATCAGTTCTTTCATCGTATTGCCGGTTCACCGTCATACCATATTGCCGGGCAGTGGCAGGCATCAGTGCCCAGGGACCAACAGCACCAGCCCAGGAGATAACATTATACTTTAACCCTGATTCAATAACGGCCAGGTATTTTAACTGGTGTGGTAAGCCATGCTGCGTTAGTATCTCATCCATCAGGTCGAAATAAGGTTTGCCCCATTCTTTCATTTGTTTTAGCCCTTTCGCATTCTTTCGCATATAATCCTGTACAAAAGTGATGGCCTGCGGATTCAGTTGCTGTGAACTGATTTCACTACCCAGTGTATTATCTATAAAAAGATTTTTAAAGCCTTTTTTAAGATCTTTCAGTGCAGGCAGTGTATCCTTATTGATGACAGTATCTCCGGAAAAAATAATCTTGTTTTGCAATTGCTGTGCAGTGGCCTTCGTGTTATACGATAGTGCTGGCACAATGAAAAATAAAAAAGATATTTTTTTTAATAAAGTCACGCTGTGTTTTTATACATCGGTAAGGGCTTCTAGAATTTAGAAGCATTCATTAATTGTGCTGAAACCTGCAACAAAGGTAACTCCCGGAAACGGTCAGCCATCACCTGTAAGCCGAATGGCATACCATTGCTGTGTTTGAAAAGAGGTAATGAAATGGCGGGAACACCCACAAGATTAGCCATTACAGTATAGATATCAGCAAGGTACATAGCAATAGGGTCATCCATTTTTTCACCGAAACTAAAGGCCGTTGTAGGCGAAGTGGGCGTGATAATAAAATCATAATTGTTGAAAACAGCCTTGGTCTTATCGCATAAAAGCTGCCTTACTTTCTGTGCCCGGGTAAAATAGGCATCATAATAACCGGCACTGAGAACGAATGTGCCCAGCATAATGCGGCGTTTTACTTCTTTGCCAAAACCTTCTGACCGGGTTAGTTCATAAAATTCTGTGAGTTCGGCTTCCTTATTCGCAGTCCGGTGACCAAATTTTACGCCGTCAAACCGGGACAGGTTGGAAGATGCCTCTGCTGTTGTTAAAACATAGTACGCAGGTACGATATAATCCAACAAGTCAAACTGTACTGGTTTTACTTCATGCCCTTCGTTGGTTAATTTTTCAGCAAGGGCTTTTATAGCGGTACTGATCTCAGGGTCAAGGCTGGGATGGTTCAGGGCTTCTTCAAAATAAGCAAAGCGGAATTTTTTATCAGCAGCGAGTGAAGCAGTATATGCTTCCACTTCTTTATGAGAAACGGTGCTGTCAAATTCGTCTGCACCGGCAATTACTTCCAGCACTTGTGCCACATCAACTATATTATTTCCGAAGATGCCGACCTGGTCAAAGGAAGATGCATAGGCTATAAGACCATAACGGGAGATTCTGCCGTAGGTGGGCTTTAATCCAACAATGCCACAGAAGTCAGCAGGTTGGCGAACAGAGCCGCCCGTATCGCTTCCTAATGATACCATACAAAGACCTGCCTGCACGGCAACAGCAGAACCTCCGGATGAACCACCGGGTACTTTTGTTTCATCTAATGCATTCAGGACTTTACCATACACAGAATTCTCATTGGTGGAACCCATTGCAAATTCATCACAATTCAGGTTGCCAATGATAATCGCTTCTTCTGCCAACAAACGTTCTACAACTGTAGCGGAATAAATGGAGGAAAACCCTTTTAATATACCTGAGGAAGCGGAAAGTTGATGATTCTTGTGTGCAATTACATCTTTGAGACCTGTGACTACTCCATGCAGTTTACCCATTGGCCTGCCGGAAGCTCTTTGTTCATCGAGTTGCTTTGCTTTTGTGAGGGCCTCCTCCGCATATACTTCAATAAATGCATTAAGATGCGCTGTTGACCTTATCCGGCCGAGGTAATACTCAACCACCTGCAAGCAGGTTACCTTACCTTCCTGCAATCGGGCATGATACTGCTCAATAGAAGAATAGTCAAACAAAAGCGAAGCCTTTTTGATATAGGGAAAAACTTAATTGAAGGATTACTGAACGGAATTCTTAACGTCGTTACTGCTTTCTTCAATTTCCTTTTTCACATTACTCTTTGCATCATTGAATTCACGAACGCCTTTACCAAGACCACGCATCAGCTCAGGGATTTTGCGGCCTCCGAATAACAGTAAAACGATAACCAGGATGATGATGATCTCGTTGGTGCCCAGCATTCCCAGTAAATTTGTTTGGATCATAATTGGATAATTAGAAGTCAAAGATAACAAGTACCTGAAAATAACGGAATATTTAGTTGCTAATTGCCAGCCGTTAACAAAAAAGCCCCTTCAAAGGGGCTTTTGCAATTATATATAGTGCAATTACTTTGCTGCATCAGCTGCAACGGCCATACGCTTTTCACGAATCCTGGCACTCTTACCGCTACGTTTACGCTGGTAGAACAATTTAGCACGGCGTACATTACCTGTTTTGTTCAATACGATCGATTCAATATTGGGGGAGAAAATCGGGAAAAGCCTTTCTACACCCACACCATCAGATATCTTACGAACGGTAAAGCAAGCCGTATGACCAGTGCCCTGGCGTTTGATCACATCGCCTTTAAAAGACTGGATCCTTTCTTTGTTACCTTCAATGATCTTGTAGTTAACCGTGATGTTGTCACCTGCCTTGAATTTCGGAAATTCTTTCTTGCCGGTCAGCTGCTCATGTACGTATGCGATGGCGTTCATATCTGTGATTTTTAAGGAGGGCAAAGGTAAGGGGAAAATGTTGGAATTGGGAATTAGTGGGAAAGGAATTTGGAGATCATCTGAAAAAAAATTTGATTTACCTCCAAATCCCTAAGTCCCAATAGCTAAATTCTATTACCTGGCTACGTTAACCGCTCTTTTTTCCCGGATAACGGTCACTTTTATCTGCCCCGGGAAGGTCATTTCGGTCTGTATCTTCTGGGCGATCTCAAAGGACAGTTTTTCAGAATCCTGGTCAGTTACTTTGTCGGCTTCCACGATCACCCTCAGTTCACGACCCGCCTGGATGGCATAGGCTTTTTCTACCCCCGTATAGGCCATGGCCAGGTTTTCCAGGTCCTTGATCCGCTGGATATACTGCTGCATGATCTCACGGCGGGCACCGGGACGGGCACCGCTGATAGCATCACAGGCCTGGATGATGGGGGAGATGACATATTGCATTTCCATCTCATCGTGGTGGGCGCCAATGGCATTAACCACCGCAGGGTTTTCGTTATATTTTTCAGCGAGTTTAGCACCCAATAATGCGTGGCTCAGTTCGCTTTCTTCATCCGGCACTTTACCAATATCATGGAGAAGACCAGCTCGTTTGGCCAATTTTACCTGGGGTTGGCTCATGCCCAATTCAGCAGCCATCGTAGCGCAAAGATTCGCTGTCTCCCGGCTATGCATGAGCAGGTTTTGGCCATAAGAAGAACGGAAACGCATACGCCCCACCATTCTTACCAGTTCTTTGTGCAGGCCATGGATACCCAGTTCGATCACTGTTCTTTCACCGATCTCCATTACCTGTTCTTCGATCTGTTTCTTCGTTTTTTCTACCACTTCTTCAATACGGGCCGGGTGGATACGACCGTCAGTAACCAGTCTTTGTAAACTCAGACGGGCTATTTCACGTCGCAACGGGTCAAAAGAGGAAAGGATAATTGCTTCGGGAGTATCGTCAACGATCAGGTCAACCCCGGTTGCAGCTTCAATGGCCCGGATATTACGCCCTTCACGACCGATGATCTGTCCTTTGATCTCATCACTTTCCAGGTTGAATACGGTGATAGAGTTCTCAATAGCTTGTTCAGCAGCGGTCCGCTGTATAGTCTGTATAATGATCTTCCTTGCTTCTTTATTGGCTTTTTGCTTGGCGTCATCAATGATCTCCTGCTGGATGCCAAGGGCCTGGGTGTGGGCTTCATTCTTCAGGCTTTCTATTAGTTGGGCACGGGCCTCGTCAGCCGAAAGGACGGCAATTTTTTCAAGGCGGCGGATATGCTCTTCCTGGTGCTTTTCCAGTTCTGTTCTTTTGATATTGACCAGTTCGATCTGGCGGTTCAGGTTTTCCTTGATGGCTTCATTTTCTTTGATCTGCTTCTCAAGGCTGCCTTCTTTCTGGTTAATCGTTTGCTCTTTCTGGCGGATCTTGTTTTCGCTGTCATTGATCTTGCGGTTGCGGTCGTTCACTTCCCTGTCATGGGCAGCTTTCATCTGCACAAATTTCTCTTTTGCCTCCAGTTCTTTCTCTTTCCGGATGGTTTCAGCTCTTAATTCAGCTTCTTTCAAAATGGTCTGTGCCTGGAGTTCTGCCTCTTCTGCCTTCTTTTGGGTGTTTTTGGAGAAGATGAGTTTACCCGCTATGACCCCCACGATAAGGGCCGCTACGCCTGTTAGTATAGCTATGATGATCGGATCCATGAATCTGTTTGTTTAGTGGTTGAATACTATGTATTAATATAAATTTCATACTACAAAAAGTATGTAATCAGCGAAGATACAAAATGGCCGCTAATGACTGAAAATTAGCTGAAAGGGTGCTATTTAGCTTTGAAATGGAGTGGGAACTGCCGGGAAGTGGAGAGTTATTTCAGCGGGAATTTCTGAAAATGAAGTGGTTTAATTTCCAGTCAGCTGGCTATCCAGTATTTTTTCGATGCTGTCAAGCTTTTCTTTAATATGGCCCTGCTCCAGGTCATCCTTAGCGGTACCCTTTAAGTCGGTGGCAAGCCAGATCAGTACCATGGCGATATAGTCCTGCATATCCTTGCCGGCAAATTGTGTTTTGTATTCAATGATCTTGTCATTGATGGTCTTTACTGTTTTGCGGACCAGCTCTTCGTCTTTGGGCTGCACTTTCACCCGGTAGGTGCGGTCGGCAATCACCAAGGTTACCGGAATTAATGTATCCATAACTTGCATTTTTAAAATTGAAGCTCTATCTTACGTCTCCCGTAAAAAACTCTCCCGGTACGGCTCTGATAATCCCCCTCTCTGAGAACTGTAAACCAAACAAACTGTAGCTAATGTTTGCTAAAGTTAAGTCATCAATTTTTATTGATGCATTACAAATGGAGTTGTCAGCTCCCAAAGGAAACCCGGTAAGGGGTGTTATCAAAGATGATAAAGGCAGTGTTTGCGGTATCCTGGAAAGGGATATGATCAGCGAACGGGAATATTTTACCTGGTCAGGCCTGAACGATCTTCCTTACGGCCGTTATACCCTGGAAATATCCAATGGGGATGCTGAAATGAAACTGAACCTGGTGAAACGGGTTTGACACTATCCGCCCAGCAGGGCAATACAACGGTCTATTTCTTTCAGGTAAGTATTGATCTTTTTCTCAAACTCCTTTTTATCCGCCTCACTCATTTCTCCTGCATTCAACTTCAGGATATCCGCCTTCTGCTTTAATGTATCAATATGTTGCTGCTGAACTTTGGCTTCCTCTTTTGATTTATTCAATGCTTCCTTTAGCTGAACATTCTCTTTCTGCAATGCAGTATGCTGCTTCAGCAATTGCAGAAGCTTATCCTGTATCCGTTTCAGATGTTGTTCAGTGGTACTCATTGTTTATTTTCTGATCTCTGCCTGTAGTTCTTTTTCCAGGGTGGTCATGATCTTGTTCATCCAGCCGTCGATCTCTTTATCAGTGAGTGTTTTTTCCTCATCTAAAAATGTAAAGTTCACGGCCAATGATTTTTTATCAGCTCCCAGTTTCTCGCTTTCAAAAATATCAAAGAGTTTTACTTCCTGCAGCTTGTTCAGCTTTATCTTTTGTACCGTTTTTTCCACTTCTTCATAGGCCAGTTGCTTTGGAACGATCATGGCCACATCTCTTTGTACCGCCGGGAACCTTGTAATTTCTTTTACGGCTGCCTTCTGTTGTGCTGCCAGGCCGGCTAACAAAGACCAGTTGAGCCCCGCAAAAAATACCGGTTGTTTGATATCGAATTTTGCCAATACTTTTTTCGTTACCTCGCCGGCACCGGCAATGATCTGCCCGTTCAGTTTGAATACAATATGATTATCCAGTTTAGGTACAGCCACTACTTCAATACCATCTGCCCTGATGCCTAATGATTGAAGCACGGCAGCCACAACGCCTTTCAAAAAATACAGGTCAGCCTGTTTGCCTTTTTGTTTCCAGCTGTCCTCGCAGGTATTACCGGTTACTACTATGCATAATTTTTCTTCCTCTGCATATTTCCCGGAACCTGAAGTGCTGTATGCTTTTCCAAATTCAAATAAGCGAAGTGAACTGTTTCGATGGTTGAGGTTATGTGCTACCACTTCCAGTGCTGTTTCAAAAAGGGAGCTTCGCAAAATATTCAGTTCGGCACTCAGGCTGTTCATCATTTTCACCATTTGCTCCAGCTCTTCTTCAGAAAAATAAGCGGCATTGGTGATGGAGTTGGTTATGATCTCGTTGAACCCGAGCCCGACCAGGTAGTTCGCTGTTTTCTCACGGTATGTTTCCGTAGCATAGTTTTCTTCCACTGAGGGGGTAATAGTAATAGCTTCCGGTATTTCAACATTATCCAGTCCATCAATCCTCAATACTTCTTCCACCAGATCGGCAGGAAGGCTGATATCCGGTTTGTGGTAAGGAACAGCCACCCGCAGTTCATCAATACCTTCTTTTAATATTTCAAAACCAAGACTGCCCAGGATATTTTTTACGGCATCCGGATGATAATTTTTACCGCTCAGTTTCTTTAAGAAATGGTACTTGATCGCCACTTCTGCTTTAGCTTTTTGATTTGGATATACATCGGTTATTTCGGAAGTAATTTCTCCACCTGCAATTTCTTTGATCAGTAAGGCTGCTCTTTTCAGAACATTCACGGTGGCAGAAATATCAGTCCCTTTCTCAAAACGGCTGGCTGCATCTGTTCTTAACCCGTGGCGGAAAGATGTTTTGCGGATAGTTACACCGTCAAAAAAAGCACTTTCTAAAAATATACTGGTGGTGCTTTCTGAAACACCACTATGAATACCGCCAAAAACACCGGCAATACACATTCCTTCCTTTTCATTACAGATCATCAGGTCCTCTGCACTTAACTTTCTTTCCTTCTCATCCAGTGTTACGAATACTGTTCCTTCGGGCAGATTTTTAACGATCACTTTTTTACCGGCAATGGCATCCGCATCAAAAGCATGGAGCGGCTGCCCGGTCTCATGCTGGATATAATTCGTGATGTCAACAATATTATTGATGGGCCGAAGACCAATGGCTTTTAATTTTTGCTGCAGCCATTTGGGAGACTCTTTTACTACGACATTGGAAATGCTTACAGCACTATAACGGGGGCAGGCCGTTTCGTTTTCTACTTTTACGTCAATAGCTAATGTGTTGTTGTCTGCTTTGAAACCATTGCTGTAAGGGAGTTTTGGTTTAATATCTTTTTTATCATGGTGACTTAAATAAGCACACACATCTCTTGCCACACCCCAATGGCTCATAGCGTCCATCCGGTTGGGGGTAAGGCCGATTTCATATATAATGTCATCATACGGTTCAAAATATTCTGAAGCGGGAGTGCCGACTTTTACATCAGCCGGTAATACCATAATGCCTGCATGTGACGAGCCTAGCCCGATCTCATCTTCCGCACAGATCATTCCATAGCTTTCCACACTCCTGATCTTTGCCACTTTCATGGTCAGCGGATCACCGGTGGCGGGATAGATAGTTGTACCAACAGGAGCGACCACTACTTTTTGACCGGCAGCTACATTCGGGGCACCACAAACGATTTGCAAAGGCTCACCCGTTCCAATATTGACAGTGGTAAGTGTAAGTTTATCGGCATTCGGGTGTTTCTCCGTAGTTAATACTTCTCCGATGAGCAACCCCTTTAATCCTCCTTTCACTTCTTCGTAATTGTCCATACTTTCCACTTCAAGCCCGATGGATGTGAGAATGCGGCTTAACCTTTCAGGTTCAACAGTTACAGGCAGGTATTCACTCAGCCATTTGTACGAGATGGTCATGTTCTGTTACTTCTTTAGTAGCTGCGAAGATAAAGGAAAGGGTGCAAGTGGCAGGTAGTAGCCCTCATCCGTTTGCATATTCTGGCAGGTAGATTTCCGGCGAGCCGGTTTTTCATATGTATGGATTGCTTAGGAAATGCGCTACTAACTACATTTCTGCACAGTTGTTGTAATAAAGTACCCAGAGATTGACACTACCTTTATAATTCAAAATCCGACCGTATGAAAAAGCCCCTGCTCCTTTCTTTTATTTTGCTGTTATTGCAAACTTTGTTAATAGCCCAGGTACAATGGTTCCAGAACCAGGATGGTAATAATAGTTATCCAAATGGTACTGTAGGTACTTCTGTTCAGCCGCTGACGTCAACATCTTTTGTGGCCACTTATTTGTGGCATGCGGATAATGACCAGTTCACCTGGAAATTATCGAAAACCAATCATAGCGGTTTGGAGCAACGTACTTTTTTTATTACCGGCACTACTGCACAGGTCGAAACAAGGGTCGGTAAAAGAAATATGATCTATGTGCTGGAAAAAAATTATCCCCTCGGGTTTGATCCTGTATATACATTAATCAAACTGGATAGTAACCTGAATATCCGTTCACAAAGAACGATCCCTTTTGAAGGCGGGTATTCTGTTTTTAACCTGAATGCATTCAAGCTGGATGAGAATGATAATGTTTATTTAACCGGGGATGGGCAGTATCCTGACGGACCGGGCTTTCAGCCGGCTTCCTTTGTATTGAAGACAGATAAGAATCTTGCCACCGCATGGATGAAGTTGGATTCTATACAAACATCTTATACTGATATTCATATTGATGATAATGGCTACGTATGGGTAGTGGAAGATTATTTTGCATCGTTTCCTGATATCAGGATAACAAGATTTGCTCCCAACGGTCAATTGAAATGGAGAAAAACTATTACTACGGATGCTGGACGTTTCAGTCTTTCTTCTGCACTGGCACAAGATGATCAGCTGATCGTTTATGGAGGGAAAGCTATTTCTGAAACAGCCCAGGGGGTATACCTCTGGAAGATCGGCAGGAACAATGGGAATGTAGTGTATAAGAAAACACATTTTCCTGCTAATGGCGTGCAGCTTACCGATCTCAAACAAGACAGAACCGGTAACATTTTTGCACTTGCCACACAGTATTATAATAATGGAAGAATGTTATGCCGGGTGGGTCGTATCAGTTCCTGGAACGGAGCGTTGCAATGGAGCCGCTATTTTCCTTATGAGCAGGATAGTTGCAATCTTTTCAAGTTAGTGGTAAACGACAATGATAAATTTTATATGGTGGGTGAAAAGAAAAGAAACAATATTCTTTCCAGGGGCTTTTCAATACGGATGAAAAAGAATGGCCAGCTGGACGGTAATTATATTTCTCCCGATAGTGTTTCATACCTGCGTTCCCATTGGCTCACGGATGGAATTACAGACAGGAATAACCAGCTGATATCGATCGGGATCACCCAGGATATGGATACGGTTACTTATCAAAGTACCTATCTGCGGAGTTTTGTGATAAAATTCGGGCAGGGTAACAATAACCATCACGGTTGTGGTGATCATCATACCACCGCTGTTAGCAGGGAGGCAGCAGAGGAAGAAATGAATACGATGCTGAAATCACCTGTTTTATATCCTAATCCTGTGCAACGGGAATTGACAGTCAGCAATCTGCTGGAGGAAAAATATGACCGGTTAACAATTTATAATTTACAGGGTAGCCTGGTATTGCAACGCACTATAAATACGTCATCCATAAAAATTGATGTCGGTGACCTCCCGGGAGGCGTGTATCTTTTACAATTACAATCAGGTATTTTACAGAAACAGAAGACGTTGCGGTTCATAGTACAGAAATAAGTTCACGATATCATAAGCAGAAAGCCTGAACAAGAAAGAGTTCAGGCTTTCTGTTCAGTTTACCGGAGTCGAACCGGTGACCTTCACGAATGCTTTCGGGACGCTCTATCCGGCTGAGCTGATCAGGGTTTCAATATATTTCCTGCTTTTCTTGATTTCGGTTTCCCACTGAAAAGCGGCCGCTTTTGTGTCAAATGTTTCGGTGCAAACGATTGTCCAGTCATTTGCTTTTTTAGTGGCTTTGCTGCCTGAATTACTATGCCTGGATAGCCGGTCATCCGGGTCATGCGAATGGCCATTATAGTATTGTTTTATCGTTGAAGAGAATAATATGTAGACATGATAAGGCATAAAAAAAGGCGCTGATTGTAATCAGAACCTTTTTGAATTGAAGTGGAGGTTACCGGAGTCGAACCGGTGACCTTTTGCATGCCATGCAAACGCTCTAGCCAGCTGAGCTAAACCCCCAATGATAAAATGAACTTCCACGCTACTTAGTTGCCCCTCCGACCTTCCCGGATCCATTCGGGACGCTCTTGCCAGTTGGGTTAAAGCTCTTAGCGGGCAGCAAAAATAAGGGATTCGGTTTTTGACTCCAAGTAGTATTTCAGAAACCGTTTTATACAAGAATATAATACCTTTTAATAAACGAAACCCACAGTTCAATAAGATAGCTCTGGGATAGGCAGCCTGAAATCGTTTCTTTACATCACAGTAGCCAAAAATCACTAACCATTTACCTTATCTTCTCATAACAGGACACGGATAGTTTTTCGAGCTGCCCGGGTTTTCCCGGGTTTTGCGTTTTAGCCGGCTGAATTTACGCACTGCCGGTCTCTTAAAAGAAAGCTACTTTTGTAAGGTACCTGAAGCCTTATCCCTCTCATCTTAAGTTTACCGGGTAAATCAGTAAAAATAAATGCCGGATAATCTGAAAAAAATATATAACTGGTCTTTATTAAAACCGGTTTCCATGGGGCTGCTTGTATTCCTGCTGCTTTGCTCGTTATGCGGTTTTTTGAGTTACCTGCGTTACCAGCTATTAAAAAATGAAGAACGACAAGCTGCTCACAATGTAGCGGAGTCGGCGAAAGAAAGATTACAACAATCTTTGCAATACAGTCTTTCTGCCACACAGGCTTTGGCATTAACGATCAAAGACAATGGGTTCCCGGATAATATTGATTCTATTGCTGAAGCTATTTTGCATATCAATAAGCATATTGACGCATTGCAGCTTGTGCCCGGTGGTATTATCAGGTATGTATATCCATTGAAGGGGAATGAGGCTGTACTGAATTATGATATTTTTGCTGATTCCACCCGTAATAAAGAAGCATATAAAGCGGTCACGGAACGAAAATTATATTTTGCGGGACCTTTTCAACTGCGGCAGGGTGGGATAGGTGTAGTTGGACGGCTACCGGTTTTTATCGGGAACCGGTTTTGGGGTTTCTCTGCTGTGGTAATTAAAATGCCAACCTTGCTGGATGCTGCCGGCATAGACACCACCGGAAAAACTGGTTATTATTTCCAGCTATCAAAGATCAACCCCGACACAAAGCAGGAGGAGTTTTTTTTGCCGCTACAGGAAAGATCAGATGATCAGTTTGTGGACATGGTGCCTGTTCCTGACGGGGAATGGAAATTATCTGTGACCCCGGTAAAGAAATACGGGGCATTTTATGCAATCCTGCCTGTAGCCCTATTGTCCTTCTTGCTTTCATTACTGGGGGGATATTTTACGGCCTATGTAATAAAAAAACCTGCTGAATTGCAAAAACTGGTTTTGGAAAGGACAGTCGAACTGGATCAGAGCGAAAAAAGAAATAAAGCTGTGATTAATGCATTACCAGACCTGGTTCTCATAATTGATAAAGAAAACAGGTTCTCTGATTTTATCAAACCAAAGGAGATGGATACGTATGTGGCACCTGAGTTTTTTATTGGGAAAAAAGTCAATGAAGTACTGCCTGCGGACCTTGCTGAAAAAACGATCATAAATAAACTGAAGGCGTTAACTACCGGGGAAGTTGCCACCTACAGCTACCAGCTAAAAGTTGGAAATGAAGACCGAGATTATGAAGCGAGGTATGTTACACATGGAAAGGAGGATGTCTTAGTGCTGATCAGGGATATTACAGAAACAAAAAGAGCGGAACGGATGGTGAAGGAAAGCGAGGAAAAGTACAGGACATTAGTGGAACAGGCATCAGACGGGATTTTTATTGCTGATTTTAAAGGGCGGTTTATTGTTGTAAACCCGGCTGGTTATAAACTCTCTCAGTATTCAGAGGACGAATTGAGATCGCAAACCATTTATGATTTTGTGTTTTCGGAAGACCTGAAAGAAATGCCTTTCCAGATGGATGAACTGGCCGCCGGTAAAACTGCCACTTCGGAACGAAGGATGCGCAGGAAAGATGGATCTGTTATTGATGTGGAGATCACTGCCAGGATCATCGCCCAGGATCGTTTCCTGGCTTTTATCCGGGATATAACAGAAAGAAAAAAAGTGCAGCAGGAGTTACTGAAATCAAGGGAAGAGCTACGGCAGTTGTCTAACCACCTTGAAAATATCAGGGAAGAGGAAAGGATGCACATTGCCCGTGAAATTCATGATGAACTGGGACAACATCTGACTGTTATCAAAATGGATATTTCACGACTTGGTAAAAAGATTGCCGGCAATGAAGTGTTAGAAAAGGAAATACAGGAGATTCTCGAAATGATCAATACGATTGTGGCTACTGTAAGAAAAATTTCATCGGAACTTCGACCCAGCATGCTGGATGATCTGGGCCTGGTGGCAGCACTGGAATGGTACAGCCGGGATTTTGTCAAAAAGACCGGTATCAAAACTAGTTTCAATACCAGCGTAGGCGAGATGGATTTGCCCGATAAAACGAAAACGGGTTTTTTCAGGATATTCCAGGAGTCCCTGACCAATGTGGTAAGGCATTCAGAGGCTACTGAAGTAAATACTTCGCTTTATAGTAAGGATAATAAATTGTTTATGGTGATCCATGACAATGGAAAGGGGTTTGACGCTGCTGAAACTATCGGTAAAAGAACCCTGGGTTTATTGGGGATGAAAGAGAGAGCTTTGATGATGGGAGGCCGGTTTGTCGTTAGCAGCAGCCCTGGTAGCGGTACGGAAATAGAAGTGGTTGTATCCCTGGAAAATATCCTGTAATCGTTTTCGCATCAATAGTCCCTGCATACTGTTTTTTTATAATTTCGTGAACACTGCTGCGGAAAAGCTGTTATTAAGTATCAACTGAATCATTTAACTATGGGAGTCTGGAGCCAGATTGCTGAGTATCTCTACCTGAAAAAGAAAGATCCAAACCGTCCGAAAAGCAAATGGATCGGTTATATGCATGGGATTAACCGTTTCAGTCTTTTGCTGTTTATTGTTTGCCTGATCATACTGGCGATAAAATTATTGCGCTAAAAAATCAACAATAGAACGGGCCGCTTTAGAAGAAGCATTTCCTCCTTTACTTAACAACTCTCTTAAATTACTGTAATCTTTTTGCAGTTCACTGATCCTTGTTTCACTGGTCAGCAATTGTTGCAATTCTCTTTCCAGGTTGCCTGTCGTAAGGTCATCTTGTATCAATTCCTTTACCACCAGTTTGTCCATGATAAGGTTGACAAGAGAGATGAATTTCACTTTTACCAACCGTTTGCCGATCTGGTATGACAGGTAAGAACCTTTATAACAAACCACTTCCGGTATCTCAAACAATGCTGTTTCTAATGTAGCTGTCCCGGAAGTTACAAGCGCCGCTTTTGACTGTTGTAACAGGTCGTATGTCTGGTTAGAGACATACGAGACATTGGAATAAGGTTTCAACAAATCATCATAAAATTGTTCTTCCACTCCCGGCGCTTTGGCCACGATAAACTGGTAACCGGGGAACGAGCGGCTTACTTCCAGCATAATGGGAAGCTTCTTGAGTATTTCTTGTTTGCGGCTGCCGGGTAATAAAGCCACTATTGGTTTACCGGAAAGTGGACCACTTTTGCTATCTGTTTTATGTCTTTCAATTACTTCCACGAGTGGATGACCCACATATTCCACTTCCCAGTTCCATTTGTTTTTATAATATTCTTTTTCAAAAGGCAGGATGACCAGCATTTTATCAATGGTCTGTTTCATCATCTTCACCCGGTTTTCTTTCCAGGCCCATACCTGCGGTGAAATATAATAGATCACTTTTATGCCCTGCTCTTTTGCCCATTTGGCTATACGAAGATTGAAACCGGGATAATCGATTAGGATAAGTGTATCGGGCCTGTTTTGGAGAATATCTTCTTTGCAGAAAGCGAGGTTTTTAAAAATGGTCCGAAGGTTCATCAGTACTTCGGTGAAACCCATAAAGGCGAGGTCACGGTAATGTTTGACAAGTTCAGCACCTGCCTGCTGCATTTTATCACCTCCCCAACACCGTATAGTCGCTGAAGGGTCCAGTTTTTTTAATTCGGTAATAAGATTACTGCCATGCAGATCACCCGATGCTTCGCCAGCGATGATATAGTATTTCATGTACAGCGGGGCTTTTGGGATAAAATAGTTTCAGCCGTTTATTTATTCAGAATCTTCAGGAGTAATATGATAATACCATAGATCAGCGTGATGATGAATATACCCTTGGCTGTTTTATCCCGGTGTGTATTAACATAGAGGGTAAACAAAACAACATTGGCCAGCAGGGATAAAGAACCAATTGAAGTGATAAGCCGGTTAGTATTGAAAAATAAATCCAGGAACTCTCCGAAGGAGAGTGAGTTAAAGTCTTCTTTTACGAAATAAACCACTACAAGGCCTAAAATTGGCCCCAGCAATCCTAGTACCAGTCCGAGTTTAAGATTATCTTTTTTAAAGATCATGGTCGCCATTGTTTTTCAAGTTGGGTCTTAAGAACGTAATTAGTCAGGTCAAATTGTACGGGAACCACACTAACATAATTATGCGCCAATGCCCATACGTCTGTATCCTTGCCTTTATCAAAATTCACAAATTCCCCGGTCAGCCAGTAATACTGTCTTCCGTGCGGGTCCGTTCTTTCAATAAAATCCTCTTCATATTTGGCGTTGGCCTGCCGGCTGATCATAATTCCTCTCAATAATTCTACAGGTACTGAAGGTATATTCACATTGAGAACGGTGTTTTTACCCAATTTGGTCGACAGCATTTTTTCCACCACCATTCTTGCATATTTGCGGGCACCGGTAAAATCCGCTTCAATATTATAATCAAGCAACGAAAAACCGGCTGAAGGAATACTTTCAATAGCTGCTTCTACCGCGGCAGACATGGTACCGGAATAAATAACATTAATACTATGATTGGCGCCGTGGTTAATTCCGCTGAGGCAGAGGTCGGGTTTACGATGTAACACTTTATCAACAGCCAGCTTTACACAATCAACTGGGGTGCCGGTACAAGCGTAAGCTTCAATATCACCAAACATATGCACCTTATGTAAGCGGAGCGGCTGGCCAATCGTAATGGCATGACCCATGCCCGATTGTGGTTTGTCGGGAGCAACGACTATGATCTTTCCAAGGTCTTTTACTGCTTCCACCAGGTTCATGATACCCGGTGCTGTTACGCCATCATCATTAGTGATCAGGATAACTGGCTTGTCTTTACGTTTTGCAACATTATTTTTTTTTGGAACAGGTTTCTTTTTTGTCATACGAAGGCAAAAGTGTTTGTTTTTTCCGGCTTAACCAAAATCAACCCGTGACTAAATTCTTTTTGTAATTCTAAATTAATTAGTATTTTGCGGCTAACTAAATTAGTTTAGTATGGCAATTTCCAATCAAAATCTGAAGTATCTCCGCAAGCTCCGTGGCTGGACACAGGAAGAATTTGCACAAAAACTAAGGATCAAAAGATCTCTTTTGGGTGCTTATGAAGAAGAAAGAGCAGAGCCCCGGATAGATGTATTAGAAGTAGTCTGTGATATTTTCAAATTAACCCTCGATGAGATTCTCCGGAAGGATTTGAGTGATAATAAAACAAGCTACCTGGCAAAACGCAGAGCCATGAAGCTGGCCGCCGGCCGCCCGGATATTCCTTTTGTGCCGATGAAAGCTGCAGCCGGTTACCTGGCTGGGTATGCAGATCCGGAGTTCATTGATGAACTGAATACGTTCACCCTGCCCATGCTTTCAGGGGGTAATTACCGGGCATTTGAGATTATTGGTGATTCTATGCTGCCTACACCCAGTGGTTCTGTAATCGTCGGGGAGAAAGTAGAAAAGGTGGACGATATTAAGAATGACACCCCTTGTGTGGTGGTTTCCCGCCACGAGGGCATTGTTTATAAAAGAGTACAAAAAGATGGAAGAACCCGGAATAAGCTGACTCTTGTTAGCGATAATCCTATTTATCACCCTTATACAGTTAATACGGAAGATGTACTGGAAATGTGGCAGGCACAGGTAGTCATTGCTAAAGCCAATACCCAGCACCGATGGGATATGGGCCAATTGGCCAACGTGGTTTCCGACCTACAGGAGCAGGTAAGTTCCCTCAAAAAGCGTATGAATTAGAGGCACTTAGCGAAAAATTGCTTCGTAAATATATTTCCTGCGGCAGCCTTCGGCTCATGGAAACTGTCTGTTATATTTGTCTCCTTGAACTATGACATGCTGCTGAGAAGATTTACTATTGTCCCGCTCCTGCTGATTACCGTGTCCCTCTTTTCACAAGGAAAGATACTGGATGCAGTTAAGATCAGTCAAGCCCCCAAAATTGACGGGAGCCTGGATGATGCAGCATGGGTTAATGTGCCTCCCGCCGAGGGATTTATACAAAATTTTCCTGCAGTTGGGCAACCTGCCACTCAACGAACTTCCGTTAAGATCGCTTATGATAATAATGCCATTTTTATCGGTGCTTACCTCTATGATGATCCTTCACAAATAAGAAAACAATTAACAGCACGGGATGATGAGCAGCAAACCGATGTGGATTACTTCTCTGTTTTTTTTGATACTTATAATGATCAACAAAACGGTTTCCAGTTCCTCGTCACTTCCGCTAACGTGCAAACGGATGCCCGTTTAGGACCCAACCTTGGGGGTGGTTTTGGAGAGTACGGGGATAAAACATGGGATGCAGTGTGGGAAAGCAAAACTTCTATGAAAGCGGATGGCTGGGTGGTGGAAATGAAAATTCCATATATCTCTTTGCGATTTGCCAAAAAAGAAGTGCAGGATTGGGGAATTCAAATACTGCGGTTCATGCGCCGTAATAACGAAAGCGATTTCTGGAGCCCTGTGGATCCGAACGTCAATGGTTTCGTTAACCAGTTTGGTACCTACCGAAAGCTGGAGAACATTTTACCCCCTTTACGGCTAAGTTTTTCGCCCTATGTATCCGGTGGATACAGGAGTTCGCCGCAGCCAGATGGTACTTATTTAAAAGACTGGTTAGGCAGTGGCGGTATGGATGTAAAGTATGGTATCAATGAGAGTTTTACATTGGATGCCACACTGATCCCTGATTTCGGCCAGGTGATATCAGATAATGTAGTTAATAACCTCACGCCTTATGAAGTGAGGTTTACAGAGAACCGTCCCTTTTTTACGGAGGGAACGGAGATCTTCAATAAAGCCGGGTTGTTCTATTCACGCCGGGTGGGGGCCATGCCTTCCAGGTATAACAGTGTCAGGAATTTTGTAGCTGCAAATAGTGATTGGCATATCGTTAAGAACCCTTCGGTAACACGTTTGTATAATGCAACAAAATTCTCGGGCCGCACAGAAAATAAATTAGGTATCGGTATTTTCAATGCTGTTACTGCTGCAGCTCAGGCAAAGATCAGGAATACGATCAACGGGAAGGATTCTGTAATTGAGACAGAACCATTGGCCAATTATAATATCATTGTTCTGGACCAGGCTTTAAAAGGGAGATCATATCTCACCCTTACTAATACCAATGTAATACGAAGCGGAGCAGCAAGAGATGCCAATGTTACAGCGGTGGATTTCAGCTTCTATGATAAAAAGAACATGTTTAATGTAAGGGGAACAGGCCGCTATAGTAAAATATTTTCCACGGCACCTTATGATGGATATAATACCACACTGAGAGCAGGAAAGGTGAGTGGAAACTGGCAATACTTTTTGCAGGCTAATGTTGAATCAGCCAACTATGATCCCCGTGATCTTGCTTTCCTGCAGTCACCTAATGAAGTGGCACTAACAGGTTCATTTAGTTACCGGCAGTTTCAACCCACCCCGACGTTTTTAAATTATACGTACAGGATCAGTGGAAGATATGGCCGCCTGTATAAACCAGGGGCCTACACCGATTATTCTGTTTCTGCAGAAGGTTTTTGGTATTTTAGAAACTTTTGGGATGTGAGCCTGAGTGTAGGTGTATGGGGTGATCAGCATGATTATTTTGTACTGGGAGATCCTTCAACGTATCAACGGTTTGTAAAAAGACCGGCGTATGGGTATGCACAACTGGAAGGAAGTTCTGACAGCCGTAAGAAATTGTTTTTGAGCTATGAATTCCTGGTTGCTGATTTCTTCAATGTTGATAATAAGGATTATCATATTGCAGAAGCCGGTTTGCGCTACAGATTCAGTAACAGGTTTAGCCTTGATCTTTCTTACCGGCACGAAGGAGAAACTGATTACATTATTTCAGCGGGCCGTGGTACCAGTAACGAACCAATCGTAGCCTTTGTGAATTTTACAGACGCTACTTCGATACTCTCCGGGATCTATAATTTTACACCCCGCATCAATTTGACCATGCGGGCAAGACATTACCTGAGTCGTGTGGATTTTAAACGTTTTGCAGATGTTGACAGCAAGGGCAATACAACAACCCGGGCAGGAACCACTACTTATGATAATGTAAATATCTTCAATCTTGATGCCTTTCTTACCTGGGATTTTCGCCTTGGAAGCAGGGTGGTGTTAGGGTATAAGAACTGGCTGGGAGATGAAGAAGTGGTCAACCTGAATGGGGCAAAAAATTCTTACTTCCGTAATCTCGGCCGAATCTTCGATCTCCGTCATGGAAATGAATTTACTATCCGGTTTATTTATTTCCTAGATTATAACCAGCTTCGCAAAAAACACTAATTCACTTTAAGTACTGTATTTTCTACGATGGCAAAGACGTTATCTTGCTTTCCGGGA
>JAEUVP010000370.1 GCA_016786805.1 Chitinophagaceae bacterium
GCGATCTCTATTTTACGGGGATTAAAAGACCGGTATGAAACGCACCACCATGTCCGCATCAAAGACGAAGCGATCATTGCAGCGGTAGAATTATCCAGCCGCTATGTAACCGACCGTTTCTTACCGGATAAAGCGATCGACCTGATTGATGAGAGTGCTGCCAAGCTGCGCCTGGAAATGAATTCCATGCCGGAAGAACTGGATACACTCGAAAGACAGATCCGTCAATTAGAAATTGAACGGGAAGCGATCAAACGGGAGAATGATGAAGTGAAATTAAAAGAACTGAATACCGAGATCGCCAACCTGGCGGTGACAAGAGATACGCTGAAAGCGAAATGGAAAGAAGAGAAGGAAGTAGTGGAGAAAATTCAGAATGGAAAAGCAGAGATCGAAAATTTAAAACAGCTGGCAGAACGGGCAGAACGGGAAGGTGATTATGGAAAAGTGGCCGAGATCCGCTATGGTAAGATCAAAGAACAGGAAACACTGATCAACCAGTTAACGAATGAACTCCTGAATTCTACAGAGAAAAGATTATTAAAGGAAGAAGTGGACGCTGAAGATATAGCTGAAAGTGTGGCCAAAGCCACCGGCATCCCCGTGATGAAGATGCTGCAGAGTGATAAAGAAAAACTGTTGCACCTGGAAGAACATTTGCATGAACGGGTGGTGGGACAGGAAGAGGCCATCACTGCCGTAGCAGATGCCATACGCAGAAGCCGGGCCGGTTTGCAGGATCCGAAGAAACCGATTGGTTCTTTTATTTTCCTTGGCACCACCGGTGTGGGTAAAACAGAACTGGCCAAAGCCCTTGCAGAATATTTGTTTGATGATGAAAGTATGATGACGAGGATCGATATGAGTGAGTACCAGGAAAAACATACCGTATCAAGATTGGTGGGTGCACCTCCGGGCTACGTGGGCTATGATGAAGGCGGGCAACTGACCGAAGCCGTACGCCGCAAACCCTACAGCGTGGTGTTGCTGGATGAAATTGAAAAAGCCAATCCTGATGTATGGAATGTATTGCTGCAGGTGCTGGATGATGGCCGCTTAACTGATAACAAAGGCCGGGTAGTGAATTTCAAGAACACCATCATCATCATGACCAGTAATATCGGCAGCCATTTGATCATGGACGCCTTTGAAAATGTAAAAGAAAAAGATATTGAAGCAGCAACAGGCAAAGCCAAAGTGGAAGTGATGAATTTGCTGCGGCAAACCATACGGCCCGAATTTTTGAACCGGGTGGATGAGATCATCATGTTCCAGCCTTTGCTGAAGAAGGAGATCATGGGTATTGTAAAGATCCAGCTCAATGGCCTGAAAAAATTAGTGGCCGACAGCGGTATCCAGCTACAGTTCAGCGATTATGCACTGGAGTTCCTTGCCGAGCAGGGCTTTGACCCGCAGTTTGGTGCAAGACCCCTGAAGCGTTTGATACAAAAGGAGATTGTGAACCAGTTATCGAAGCGGATACTGGCGGGTGATATTGATAAGACAAAACCGGTGTTGGTAGATGTGTTTGATAACACAGTTGTATTTCGTAACGAAATGCCTGAGAAAGTGAAGTAAAAGAAAAGCCCTGACGAGAGTTGGGGCTTTTTCATAGATTTGATTGTAATTAAATAGTTGTATGAGCATAAGGGATGAAGTAACATATATTTTTGGTGCTGGGGCCAGCTTTTACTCCATGCCTTTAGTAAAGAATTTCGAAAAAAGATTTAGTTTTTTTAATAGTCGTCTACGTGGTTGGATCTCAACTACTGAGCAAAGAAGGTTTCTTAAAGATAGCGAGGAATTCATAAATCAAGTTAAAGCTCATTTGTCTTTTGATACTTTTTTCAAAAAACTTTTTCATACAAAGAGAAATGATTTGATACTAAAATATAAAGCTGTACTACTTATTTACTTTATTTATGAACATTTAATAGATGTTGATACTTTTAAATCAGTAACACAAACGGAAGAAAAGACTCATTCAATAGATCCCAGGTACGAAGCTCTTATTGCTGGGTTACTAAACCCAGTTCAAGATTTTAGTTTTGGACGGAAAATTAATTTTATAACATGGAATTACGATTTAAACTTGTTGCTTGCGATTAAAAATTTTATTGATGGCAACGAAAGGGTGTACGATTTTATCAACAACAGGTTGAATCCAAATAATATTTTTGAAATAGGAAGCGAAGTAAGGGTATTCCATTTAAATGGGTATATATGTCATCGGCAACTAAATAATATCAGCGGGCTTACACCGAATCTACTGTCCGGAGTAATCATCAAACTGATTGAGGAATATTCGAATATGGATAGTGATCTCTTTGTTAATGCTCAACGAATAAATTTTGCATGGGAAACTGTTTCTAAAAATACCAACCAGGATTTGCCAATAATAGTTCAGGATGCTATCTCTGCTGTGAAGAAATCAAAAAGTGTTGTTTTGGTGGGTTACTCAATTCCTGCATATAATAGGTTGTATGATTCTGCTATAATAAATAAAGATAATTTGGGAGGGGCAAATTTTTTTATTCAAGATATTTATGCAGGTGATATTAAGCAAATTGTCGAAGGTGATTTGGGCATCTCTTATAATGCCCCTTATCCAGAAATGGTAAAAATTAAAACGCAGTCTAATTGTAATAGTTTTATTTTGGCCTAATACCCAGTTGTTATTAGTCTTCAATCAATAAAAGAGTGTTGAATAGTTATGCTGAGTTTGTAACCCAGCTCTTCAAAACATATTACTGCTCTGCGGAACTAACAAGTCCCCGGCATTAGTCTATCGCCTTTGGCGATGTTCACAAAAGCTGCAGTAAAGAAAGCCCCGCATCCACAAAATATAAAAGCCCCGAAAACGTTTCTTACCCGACAAAGGGATACCGGAAATTTAATCCGGGTTGCACTAAACCTTTCACTTTGTCCCCCGTCTTAGTCCAAATCTGAAACCAAATATGAAAAATCTGTACAAAACCCTTCTCTTAGCCTTACCTTTTTTCGCAGCCTGCAGTAAAGACAGCGGTGATGGGGGTACCCCGCCTGCTGAAACAATGTACTACCCGCCCACCAGCGGTACTACCTGGGAAACAAAGACCGTTGCCAGCCTGGGCTGGAACCAAAGTGCTATACAGCCTTTAAAAGATTACCTGTTGCAGAAACACTCCAAATCATTTATGATACTGGTCAATGGCCGTATCGTGATGGAAGAATATTTTGATGGCCACACGGCCAGCACCAGCTGGCCCTGGAACAGTGCCGGCAAAACATTGGTAACTGCCAGCACCGGCATTGCCCAGCAGGAAGGATTGGTGAATATCAATACAAAGGTTTCGCAATACCTGGGAGCAGGCTGGACCAGTGCCCCGCTGCTTAAAGAAAACCTGATCACTTTACGGCACCTGCTTACCATGACATCGGGATTGAATGATTCCACTAATTTAGTCACCACGGGCAACCTTACCTATATGGCTGATGCAGGCACCCGCTGGAGTTATCATAATGTGTTTCAAAAACTGATGGATGTGGTGGCAGCAGCCAGCGGCCAGGATTTTGAAACATATTTTAATGCCAAACTAAAAAGCAAGTTGGGCATGGATGGTTTTTGGAACAATGGGCTCATCTTTAAAGTTTACCATAGCAATACCCGCAGTATGGCCCGTTTTGGCATACTGGCCCTGAACAAAGGGAAATGGGAAAACGAACAGGTGCTGAATGAAAACTTTTTTAACGAGAGCATCAATACTTCACAAAGCATCAATCCATCTTACGGTTATTTGTGGTGGCTGAATGGTAAAAGCAGTTCTATGCTGCCCGGCGGGCAAACGGTTTATCCCGGTACGCTGGTGCCGAATGCACCAGCTGATATGTATTCGGCCATGGGTGCCGAAGACCAACGCATCTACGTCATACCCAGTAAAAAAATGGTGGTGATCAGGATGGGGGATGCCTCTGACCCGGCGAACCCGAATTTTGCCTTATCAGGGTTTGATAATGCACTCTGGGAAAAAATAAATGCGGTGATTAATTAATTGCCGGTCCTGTTTCAGGATTATATATTCTTTGATTATGCTGCGGAACTAAACGTTCCGCAGTTTTATTTTATAACAATAAGTTTTTGCAGCAGCAAGCCCCGAAGAGCGGTAT
>JAEUVP010000372.1 GCA_016786805.1 Chitinophagaceae bacterium
GGAAAGGAACATTCACGATAAACAAAGGAGACTAACTCTTCGGGGCTTCTTTTCATTTGTTCCAGTGTCACCATTCCTTCAAACACTTTCAGGCTGTTCCTGCTGATCTCCATGGAAATAACGTTGCTTTTATCCAACGGCTGATCAGTGATATAAATACAAGGACCGATTGCAGCACAGGCATCATATGTTTTTGCCTGTGGCAGGTACAAGGGATTTTCTCCTTCAATACTGCGGCTGCTCATGTCGTTTCCTATGGTGTAGCCAATAATTTTACCGGATGAAGTGACCAGCAATGTAAGTTCTGGTTCAGGTACATCCCAGCTACTGTCTTTCCTGATCCTTACTTTTTGCTGATGGCCAACAATACGATTGGGAGTGGCTTTGAAAAACACCTCCGGTCGTTCTGCTTCATATACTTTGGCATAAAAATCAGCACCACCGCTGGCCTTACTTTCTTCCTGCCGACCCACTTTGCTCCTCAGGTAGGTAACACCACAAGCCCACAATTCCTGCAGGTTTCCGACAGGCGCAACTATTGCAGACTCTTCAATACTGGTTATTTTAATGGCTTTGCCAGACCGGATAAGTTCGTTCAGCCTGGAAAGAATATCATTATCATTGATAAAACTATCCCAGTCGGTGACAGGAACTGAATAATATTCCCCATTGTGATCAATTGCAACTGCGGAATGTAATTTATAAATTTTCATTCTTTTATTTTCTTAATTTGATCCGTAATACCTGCATGTCATTCGTAACATACAAGGTTTTTTCATCAGCTGACAGAGCCACGTTCGATGCAGCTTCATCCAGCTTTATTTTGCCCAGCAACTTTGCTTCGCTGTTAAATATCCAGATACCGCCCGGACCACTCGCAAAAATGATCCCTTTACTGTCCACCTTTAAACCATCGGGCAGACCTTTCAATCCTTTTCTTTCATTAGCTGCGCTGTAGAAAATTTTTCCGTTCGTGAGAGAATCTCCGTTTATATCATAGATATACCAATTTGGTTTTGCCGGGTCAGAGCAGGCAATGATCAATTGTTTTTCGCCGGGGAGAAAGGCAATTCCATTAGGTCTTGGAATGCTGTCAACCAGCAAGATTACTTCGCCAGTCGTTTTCACTTTATAAACTCCGTTCCAGGGGATCTCTTTTTTGGGATCATCATCGCTTTGTGATTCCAATCCATAAGGCGGATCGGTAAAAAATAATTCTCCGGCTGTATTATACACAGCATCATTCGGGCTGCTGAATTTTTTCCCTTTATAGTTATTGGCCAGGGAAATATAGTTGGGAGCCGGCTTATCTAAAGGAGCACCCATCCTCGCCATTTGCCTGTTACCACACTGGCACAAAACGAGATTTCCTTTTGTGTCTAATACTAATCCATTTGAACCCATCTCGCCACCTCTCGGAACTGTACCAGTGTAGCCGGAAGGGGTAAGGTAAACTTCTTTGCCTTTCTCTTCTGTCCATTTGTAAACGGTATCCCTGGGCACATCGGAGAATAACAACATTTTTTGTGATTCCACCCATAACGGCCCCTCACTCCATTGAAAGCCCTCTGCGATGATTTCAACTATAGCATCTTTATCAAGTACCGAATCCATTGATGGGTCCGTTCTTTCAATAGTGCCGGTTGTTTTATAACTGTTTTTAGATTCGCTTATTTTAGCGTCCGGGTTGGTACAGGCAAAAACTGTGATAACAGTCAGCAGCAATAAAAATGATTTCATTCCTTTTTTATTTCAGGTAAATTAATGTGAATCTCTTGTGACAACAGAGCCAGAACTACCTTGTAAAAAATCAAGATCAGCACCTTTATCAGCGCCCAGTACATGCTTAATATACATACTCACATACCCTCTTTCAGCAGCAGGCTTGGGTTGTATCCACGCTGATCTTCTTTTTTCTAATTCTTCATCACTTACAAGCAGCTGTAGTTTTCGTTCAGCTACATTGAGTTCGATCATATCACCATTTTGCACTAATGCTAAATTGCCACCAATGGCTGATTCTGGCGATACATGCAGCACAGCCGTTCCATACGCAGTGCCACTCATTCTTCCGTCACTGATTCGCACCATATCTTTAATCCCTTTCTCCAGTATTTTTTTCGGCAATGCCATATTCCCCACTTCAGGCATGCCCGGGTAACCAACAGGGCCTACATATTTCAGCACCATTACACAGGTTTCATCAATATCCAGTGCAGGGTCATCAATTCTTGCATTATAATCTTCAATGCTTTCAAACACAACAGCACGGCCTTTATGTTTCATCAGGGCAGGTGTGGCGGCTGATGGTTTTATTACGGCACCATTCAGTGCGAGGTTTCCTTTTACAACCACACAGCCGGCTTCCGGTATCAACGGTTTTTCATACGTGGCGATCACATCAGTGTTATAGCATTCTGTATTGCCTTTTATATTTTCCTGGTGATTTTTCCCTGTAACGGTAATAACGTTTGCATGCAATTTATTCTTCAGTTCATCTAAAATAACAGGTAACCCGCCAGCGTAATAGAAATCTTCCATCAGGTATTTGCCCGAAGGCATCAGGTTTAACAGCAACGGAATCTTGCTGCCAATCGTATCAAAATCTTCAAGCGTTAAGTCAACGCCAATCCTGCCGGCAATAGCCGTAAGATGAATAATGAAATTGGAAGAGCCACCAACAGCTGCATTGACCATGATCGCATTTTCGAAAGCTTCCCTTGTCAGTATTTTATCAATGGTCAGGTTTTCTTTTACCATTTCCACAATTCTTCTGCCGCTTAACTGGGCCATCTGTTTCTTTCTGCTATCGGCGGCGGGTATAGCTGAAGCACCACTTAATGTTAGCCCCAGCGATTCTACCATGCAGGCCATCGTGGAAGCCGTGCCCATCGTCATGCAATGTCCGATACTTCTGCTCATGCAGCTTTCTGCGAATTCACACTCTTCCTGTGTCATCTTGCCGGTCTTCATATCTTCATCAAATTTCCATACATGGGTACCACTACCGATCGTCTGCCCTTTATATCGTCCGTTCAGCATGGGCCCGCCGGGTACCACAATCGTAGGCAGGCCCACACTGGCAGCACCCATCACGGTGGAAGGAGTTGTTTTATCACAACCCGTCAACAACACCACCCCATCAATTGGGTTGCCACGAATAGATTCTTCCGCAT
The DNA here is from genome assembly GCA_016786805.1 of Chitinophagaceae bacterium. Taxonomy (GTDB): domain Bacteria; phylum Bacteroidota; class Bacteroidia; order Chitinophagales; family Chitinophagaceae; genus CADEDV01. Next base: position 3,177 of record JAEUVP010000372.1, read on the forward strand.
CCATACTCGCCAGGTTGCGGAATAACATGGCGGTAGGCTTTAACAAGGTTTCACCGAGGCTCATGATCGGAAATTCTAACGGGAAACCGCCGGCTTCCAGAACGCCACGTTTTACCATTTCTGCATGCTCCCGAAAATGTGCATTACAAGGTGTCAGCTCGCTGAATGTATTGCAAATGCCGATCACCGGTCTTCCATCAAACATATCGGTGGGCATGCCCTGGTTCTTCATCCAGCTGCGGTAGATGATTCCATCTTTGTTTTTTTTGCCAAACCAATCCTGGCTTCGTAGCTTTTTTGACATAGTTTTTTTTTGGGGGTTACTAGCTTTTGTTCGTATGGCATCGCCTGTTGCGTCGCACACTTGTACTGTAGTATTTCTATTCGGCTTTTATTAAAACCCTTTTTCCGGACCGCATTGCTTCATAAACGGCCTGTAAATATTTTACATCCCGCCTCCCCATTTCTCCGGGAACAATACTTTGTTTATTATCCCTGATCGCC
>JAEUVP010000056.1 GCA_016786805.1 Chitinophagaceae bacterium
TTCACATTGCTGCTGGCGGAATCTAATTTCAGGTCCAGGTCGGTGATGGTAACCGCATAGATCTTTTGCAGGGAATCCTTCACGGCTTCTGCCACGGCAATGGAATCTTTGATATAGACCTCTGTTCTCCGTTTGCTGTATTGGGTCTTGTCATAGAGGTGATAGACCCAGGTGAAAACAAGGCCGGTGGACAGCAATACCAGTAACAACGACTTCATATCTCTCATCGGGTTTCCCTCGTTGGTTTTGGCGTTCAAACTAAGGATTATCTGCCGTTGCCGCTTAAAAAAGAGTCCACATTGTGGAAAACCGGTGGACAGTGCTGAATGGCGGACCCGCATATAAAAGCGGCCTTACCGGTACTACAACTACCGGCAGGCCGCTTGCAGAGGATCATCGGGCTATACGCCGGCTTTCTTCAATATCGATTCCAGGGGACAGAATTTGGTAAAGGAAGATTGAAGCAGGTTCAACCCGACAAAGGCGCCGAGCAACAGCCAGTTGGTATGTACAAAATAAGCCAGTGCGATACTGGTCAATACCAAAGTGCCTGCCACGGCCCGGATTATTCTTTCTCTCATGTGTTTTATTTTATGGTAAATAATTAGAGTCTTCCACCGGCAGGATAAAAGCCCGGACCGGAAAGCGGTTACCTGCTTCTTCGTTATAGGTTTTTATCAGCCGCATGGCTTCAGCCGCCGTTTCCCTGCTGGTAAAGCTGAACAGGATGAGTGAATCATATTCACCGTCCTTGTTACCAAACCAGTCGTCGAGCAGGTTTGTATCATGTTCGTCTTTTACGCCGGTGGTTTCAGTAACACTGAAGACTTTTACCCTTGCCTGGTGAAAGAGCTTCATCACATCGGTTTTAAAATCCTGCAGGCAGGTTACAAAAAGTAGTTTCATACATTATTCATTTACGGGTTGTTCATCTGTTTGTTTCTTCGCATACTTTTTCTTCAGCATTTTATAATAGAGCAGGGGTACTACTAATAAAGTGAGGAAGGTGGAAGTGATCGTTCCGCCCATCAGGGATATGGCCAGTCCCTGGAAGATGGGGTCAAATAAAATGATCACAGCACCCAGTACCACCGCTCCGGCTGTCAGCAGGATCGGGGTGGTTCGTACAGCTCCTGCTTCGATGATGGCCTGCTTTAAAGGAATACCTTCTTTCAACCGGATATCAATGAAGTCGATTAACAGCACTGAGTTTCGCACCATCACCCCGGCGAGTGCAATAAAACCGATCATGGAAGTGGCGGTAAAGAATGCTCCCATCATCCAGTGACCTAATACAATGCCCACTAATGAAAGTGGTATCGCTGCGAGCATCACCAGGGGCACGGTGAAATTCTGGAACCAACCCACGATCAGCATATAGATGATAACGATCACCACCACGAAGGCGATACCCAGGTCACGGAACACTTCATAAGTGATCTGCCACTCGCCATCCCATTTCAGGGAAAAATTATCTTCAAACTCCGGTTGCTGTGTGTATTCTTCGTTCAATAAATACCCTTGGGGTAATTTAATATTCTTCAAACTGTCTGAAATATTCATCATGGCATAGGAAGGGCTTTCTAATTTGCCCGCCATATCCGCTGTTACATACACCACTCTTTTCTGGTTCTTGCGGTAAATGCTTTTTTCTTTTGTAGCCCGTTTGATCATGACCAGGTCGCCAACGGGCACTGCATTACCCGACTGGCTGATCACTTTCAAATTCTTCAGATCATCGAGTGAAGATTTATCAGCATCATCCAGTTTCAATTCAATATTTACGGGGTTGTAAGAAGCAGGCTTATGCAAAGTACCTACTGTATTTCCTGATAAAGCAGCCCGGATGGTTGCCACCACCTGTGCCGGTGCCACTCCATACCGCATGGCTTTTTCTTTATCCACTACAAAATCATATTCCGGCTGGTCTTCTTCGACCATCCAGTCAATATCCACCACATCGGCTGTTCTGTTCAACAAACCTTTTACTTGTTGGGCCACTTCAATTTGCTGGTCATAATCGGGACCATAGATCTCGGCTACAATGGTTGATAATACGGGAGGACCGGGTGGTACTTCCACAATTTTTGCATTCGCATTGTATTTGGCAGCGATGGCTTGTATAGCAGGACGCATTTCTTTGGCTATATCATGGCTTTGTTTTTTCCTGTCCTCTTTGCTCACCAGGTTCACCTGAATGTCGGCGACATTATCACCTCTTCTTAAATCATAGTGGCGTACCAGCCCGTTGAAACTGATAGGCGCAGAAGTGCCGATATATAACTGGTAATCTTTTACCAATGATTGGGTGGCCACATAGCCGGCAATATCTTTTGCCACGGCAGCCGTTTTTTCCAGTGTGGTTCCTTCCGGCATATCGATCACGACCTGGAATTCATTTTTGTTATCAAACGGCAGCATTTTAACCGCTACTGTTTTGGTATAGAACAACAGCATGGATAACAGGAGAATGATCACCGTGCCGAAGATGAACGTATATCTTTTCCATCTTGTTTCCAGCAGGGGATGAATGAAAGAACGGTAGATCTTATAAATGCCGCTGTCTTCCAGCCGGTGTGGTTTGCTTTCTTTATGCGCAATACCTTTCTTTTCTTTTTCCCGTAAGAAAATATAACCGAGATAAGGTGTTAAGGTCAGTGCCACGATCAGTGATAACAGCATGGCGATAGAAGCGCCGATCGGCATCGGGCTCATATAAGGGCCCATCAAACCGGTTACAAAAGCCATGGGTAAAACGGCGGCGATAACGGTGAACGTTGCCAGTATGGTAGGGTTACCCACTTCATTGATGGCATAGATGGCAGCCTGCATCGGCGGTAGCCGTTTCATTTTAAAATGCCGGTGCATGTTCTCAGCAATGATGATGGAATCATCCACCACAATACCCGTGATGAACACCAGTGCAAACAGGGTGATCCTGTTCAGTGTATAATCCATGAAATAATAGCCGAAGAAAGTAAGGGCAAACGTAACGGGAACAGAAAGGAACACCACCAATCCACCCCGCCAGCCCATTGCCAGCATTACGAATACTGTTACCACTAAGATGGCAATGAACAAATGGAGGATGAGTTCTGATACTTTTTCAGATGCCGTTTCTCCATAGTTACGGGTCACTGATACCTGCACATTGGAAGGGATGAGTTGTTTCTTTGCATTCTCCAGTTGTTTTAATATCTGTTCGGATAAACGCATGGCATCCGCCCCTTTTCGTTTAGCAATAGATAAGGTCAGCGCAGGATATTCGGAGCGAAAATTTTGTTTGGCGCTATCTGCTTTACCATACCCGAATAAAACGTATTGATTGGGTGTTTCCGCACCATCTTCAATTTTGGCAACCTGTTTCAGGAAAACAGGTTGCTGCTGGTTGATACCCACCACCAGGTTTTCCACGTCTTCTGCCGTTGCTAAGAAATTTCCTGTTTCAACAGAGAACGCAGAATCCTTACTAAGCAGTGTTCCAGCATTTGTTTGTACGTTACTTCCCTGGATATGATTACTGATGCTGAGAAAGTCAACATGATTCTCCGCCATTTTATCTTTATCCAGTATCACTTTTACCTGCCGGCTTCTGCCGCCAATGATATTTACATCCGATACATCGGTTACTTTTTTGATCTCGTTGGTCAGTGCTTCACCCATCTGGCGGAGGGCATAGTCATCATAGTTTTCACTCCATAAAGTGATACCCAATGCCGGCACATCATCAATGGCTCTTGTTTTTACTAATGGCAACGTAATGCCCTGTGGCATTTTGTCCATATTCTTCATCAGCTCATTGTATAATTTCACCAATGAACGTTCCACATCTTCCCCTACATAGAACTGCACGATGATCATGGCCTGTCCTTTCATGGAAGTAGAGTACACATATTCCACGCCTTTGATATTAGAGATCATTTTTTCCAGCGGGGCACTGATCTTTGTTTCCACTTCTTTGGGTGTGGCACCGGGGAAGCCGATAAAGATGTCCGCCATCGGCACCTGTATTTGTGGCTCTTCTTCACGGGGTATCAGCATGGTGCTGTAGCCGCCAATCAGGAGAAACGCCACCATCAGCAGGATGGTGAGTTTTGATTTTATGAACGACCTGGCTATTTTACCGGATATTCCTTCTTGCATATTGTTGAATTAATTCTTGTTGTTCAAGTTGATTGCTGCAGGTTCTTTTATTTGTTTTCTTTTACCGGAACACCGTTGTATAATTTCCCTTCCGCACTTACAATGAATTTTTCATGCTGTGCTAACCCGGAAAGAATTTCAATCTTGTCACCAAAGATTTTCCCTGTTCTTACCCAACGCAGCAAGGCGGTATTACTGTTGCTGATCGTATATACGCCAGTCAGCTGGTCTTTGTTAACCAGGCTGCTGAGTGGAACCAGTATTGCTGCCGTATTTTCTTTTGTTGTTTTACCGGTAACCGGGATAAATACATTCACATACATTCCCGCATAGAGTTCTTTCTTTTCTTTTTCCGGTATGCTGAGTTTCACCAGGTACTGCCCGCCGGTAAATTGTGAAGAAGGGCTGATCTCGCTGATCGTGCATTCCACTGTTTTGCCAATCGCTTTTACTTCCACCTGTGCTTTATCACCCTTTTTTATAGAGTTAATATCGCTTTCACTCACCGTGGCACTCACTTCCAGTTGTGTGTTTTGTTCAATCGTTAATAAAGGCATACCGGGATTTGCCATATTGCCCTCGTCCGCCATTCGTTGTGTGACCACGCCATCAAAAGGAGCTGTGAGGCTGCTGTAGGATAACATCGCATTGACCTCATTCCGCATTTGTGTAGCCGCTTCCAGTCTTGCTTTAGCAGCATTATATTGCAAGGTCACATTATCCAGTTCTTTTGCAGATGCACTTTGTTTTTTATACAGGTTGGTGAAACGGTCAAAATCTTTTTGTGCATTACTTACATTGGCCTGTGCTTCTGCAATTGATGCATTAGTTTGTGCTTGTTTGGCCTGTATGTCCTGGCTGCTGATAGTGGCCAGTAATTGCCCGCGGCGGACTTTATCACCCACTTTCACGTAGATGCGGGTAATAGTTCCCATCATGCGGGTGCTGATATTGGCCGTTTGCTGTGCTTCGATCTTTCCGCTAACACTGATACCGCCTTCCACAGCTCCGCCCGGTGTGGCGACCACTACTGTTACAGGTGCTGTGTTATCTTTTGCTTCTGCCTGTTTCTTTTCCCCGCAGGCACTAAGGAACAGGAAGACGGCTGACAGTGAAATACCCAATAATGATTTGATGTGTCGCATATCCTTGTATTGATTTTTATTATTTAGTTGTTGCGGTTAAAAAGCTGATATAGGCAGCTGTTGTATTGTGATTGAAGATGGCCTGTGCCAGCCCCAGTTTTTGTTGTGATAATTGTGTTTGCGCCATCAGTACATCCGTGCTGTTCACTAATCCCTGCTCATAGCGGTCTTGTAAGATGCGCAATGCTTCTGCAGCGCTTTGTATGGCTGACTGTTGCTGGTTGATCTTGTATTGTGCATCGGCGAGCTGGCGGATCGTTTTATTCAACTCCAGCTGGCTTTGTTGCTGCTGGTAGGAGAGTTGTTCCGTTAATTTATTTTTCTCCATGCTTTGCGTGGCGATCTTATTCTTTGTACTGTTCCCTTTGAAAATATCCCAGGATAATTGAATGCCTGCTAAATAAGAATCAGCTCCAAAACCCAGCATGCTGTTATCATTCAATTGGTAGGATGCGAAAGCATTGACTTTGGGTAAATAGCTTTTCCGTGATGATTCGATCATCAGTGCGGAAGCTTCGATTGCTTTTTGCATAGCGACAAAATCAGCACGGTTTGCCGGAATGATCGCCCCCATTGCGGTGGTGGATGCCTGTTGCCCGGCTTTATCAACCGTATAAACAGTTCCATAAGGACTACCCATCAGGAGGCTGAGATAATCAGAAGCGTTCTGTATATTACTTTTTGCTTCGGCCAGGTTGGTCTCTACTGAACTGATCCACACTTTCACATTCAATGCATCAGATTGCTGCATCAAGCCTTCCTTCACCCGGTTATCTGTGAATGTGTACATGGCATTGGCTGATCGCAATGCTTCCTGCAACACCTCCACCGCATCATAGGATAATTGTATTTGCATATAGGCTTTCTGTACTTCAAAAGCCAGGTATTCTTTGGTCCGTTGTGTTTTTAGTTTGTATAATTCGATTTGCGTTGCTGCGGCTTTACGCATATACAGCATATCCAGGTTCAGGATAGGTTGCTTTAGTTGAAGTTTCGTCAGGAAGTCAGACCTGTTACCCGGGTTATTCAGCAGCGCAGGATCAAAATCTGCTTGTTTTACTGATTGCTGTTGCAGTTTAAATCCAAATGCATTCAGCGGGTTATTGGTGGTCATGGCTGAATAGGAGAGGTCAACCTGCGGAAGAAAGATGGCATTCGTCTCTTTCCATTTTGCTGCCGCTATTTTTTCATCCCAACCTGAAAGCCGCACATCTTTATTGTAAGCAAGTGCAGAGTCAACCGCTTCCTGCAGGGTGATTTTTTTCAGCGACTCCTGCGCCATAAGTCCTGAAACAGGCAATAGTAAGATCAAACAATACCATACGGCCCTTACCAAGAAATTCCAGATATGATTCGGCATGTAATAAATTTTGGCAAAGCTATCTCCGCCATTATTCATTAACCGTGACATAAATCACCGATGCTGTATGCAGCATGAAGTGCTGATAAACGATGAAGAGAGATGTAGTGGACCTGCTTACATAGCCGGATTATACTAAAGGCGAGGATATCGTTAGTATGGCACAAAAAGAAAACCGCCCTGTTTGGGAACAGGACGGCTTTTTTGCAGGAGTTAATACCACTGCTTTTAACCGAATAAACCACCTTTTTTCAGACTTCTCACGCCTTCGCCGATCTTGAAGCCATTATGATAAATTTCAATTTTATAGTTGCC
>JAEUVP010000059.1 GCA_016786805.1 Chitinophagaceae bacterium
TGAAAATTATTACCTGGAATTGCAATATGGCCTTCAGAAAGAAGGCGGATCATATCATAAAATACAAACCAGATATACTTATTGTTCCTGAATGCGAACATCCCGATAAATTAAAATTTGGTGAAGGGAGTAATTTACCGACTGATGTTATCTGGTCTGGAGATAATTTGAACAAGGGCTTAGGCGTTTTTTCCTACAATAATTATCAACTAAAGATCCACCCGAACCATGAGCCCGGTTTCAAACATGTCATACCCATTTCTGTAACCGGAGGAGAAACGGATTTTACTCTTTTTGCGATCTGGGCAAACAATCCCCTGGATAAAGGTTTCCAGTATGTAGGGCAGATATGGAAAGCACTTAACTATTATGAGGAATTATTAAATCACCCGCCAACAATATTAGCCGGAGATTTTAACAGCAATACGATCTGGGATAAACCAAGACGTGAAGGTAACCACTCCACTGTTGTGTCTTCATTAGAAAAGAGAAGTATTCGCAGTAGCTATCATCATTTTTTTAAGCAGCAACAGGGAAAAGAGAAGAAGAATACCTTGTTCATGTATCGTCACCCCGACAAATCCTATCATATTGATTATTGTTTTGTCTCTGCCTGTTTACTAGAGAAAATGGTTGATGTAAAAATCGGAACACATAAAAAGTGGAGCCACTTAAGTGATCATACTCCCTTAATTGTAACATTTGATATTTAACCCAGTATCTCCCTTAACACCGGCAACGTCCTCATGGTGCCAAACTCTGCGATATGCAATGCATAGAAACGTTCCAGTGCAAATAATAAATTGCGCCTGAATTCATGATTCAGTTTAATGTCTTCCAGTTCAGCAGGCTGCTGCACTTTCAGTAATTGGGAAATGATATAAGCCTGTTTATCATCCAGGAAATACGGATGCGTAGGCTGAACACTTGTAAAACTTCCTTCCTGCAGATCGAGGTATTGGTTTTGTTCTGAATAGTTGTCATCCATCCGGAAACCAAAGAAGACCGGCAGGTGCAGGGCTATAAACAGGGGGAAGTTGGCCGTCTCCGCATCACTGGCATCATCCAGGTGCCTGAATGCATCTTCACTGAAGTGAAACAGGTCAGGATTATTTTCCGGTTGTTTCAGGCATTTGCTGAGCAACTCTACCATAAACAAAGCCACCGCATTTTTTCGTACATCTGAAAGAATATGCTGGTAGATATAACCCCATTTAAATTCCTTGATTCGTTGCAGTTGTTTTAATTCACTATGATAAATGACAAGGTCAAGAATAGCTGAAGGTTGAAATAAATTAGCCTTACCACTTCCCTTTTTGGTAGATGCCCTTACCCCATTCACCAAATATGATTGCAACCCAAACAACTCTGTAAAGATGGAAACGATGACACTGGTCTCTCCATACTTCACCGTCCTCAATACGATGCCCCTTGTTTTATGTAGCTTATCCGGCACTGCTATTTATTAATAAAAAAGATCTTTGCGGCGGTTTTTTCTTTTCCAAAAGATGAATTGGGGTCTTCATTCACCAGCACCAGGTAGGTGCCGCTGGAAATTTTTTGTCCTTTATAATTTCTTCCATCCCATACGGCTTGTCCGCCCAGGGCCCTTGTCTGGTACACTAGTCGCCCATCCAGTTCAGTGATCTTTACAATCGCATTATTCACTAATCCCCGGATAGCAATAGTACCGGTATAGCCCGGGGGAACCGGGTTAGGAAAAACCAACACGTCAGCATTTACTTCGTTTCCTTCAGTGGCAGTACTGCGGAAAGAACAAAGGCCCTTTAAGGTGGCGAAATAGACTTCCCCTGTTTTACCATCAATCGTAATCTTTTTTACATCACTGCTGAGTAAGTCGCTGTTTGCTTCTGTAAACTGGTAAATAACTTTTTCTCCGGTAGCATCAATCAGCCAGGCACCATTCTTTGTAGCCACCCATTTCCTGTCGGCACCATCCACCGCAATATCCCTTACTTCTTCGCCTTTGAACAAAAAGTTGGCAAAATTTCCCTGTTGCACAATTGGCAATACCGCTTCGCAAGCATTGGAGCTGAAAACATCCTGTGTGCATTGTATCACCCCGATACCGTCAGTTGTACCCACCCAGATAAAACCACTTTTATCTTTTGCAGCACATAATACTTCATTACCGGGCAGGTTACCGCTGCCGGCTCCGGCCCGATAGATCCTCCACCTGTCATCACCTGAATTTTCTAATGAATTGCCCTGGTCATAACATAGCAGGCCGTTGCCTTTGGGTGAAACGATCCATTTATAATTATTATCGTCAATCACTATTTGCGCCGCCGAATTCTCATTCAGGAAAAAAGGAACTGAAAATGCATGCCAGTTACCATCCGATTTTCTAACCTTCAATGGTTGTACTGATCCGTAATTGGATACCCATAAATTATTTTCCCGGTCAAAAGCTAACCCTGCCACCCGGTAACTGGTTGGATCACCAACCGTGGCACCAATAAAACCTTGCTTGAATATCTCAAAAGCCGGTCCTGGTTTCAGGTGTAATAACCCACCGCCATAAGAACCGGCCCAGATCGTTTCGTCACGGGGATCCGCGGCAATGGTTATAAAATCTAATAAGGAATCCAATTGGGGATAGACAAAGCGGTTGATATTTGTCCAGCTGCCTTCTTTGAACTCATAGATACCATTCCCGTTATACTGGTAGTTCCATGCTTCATTTACTTCACCAGCTGTTGCATAAAATTGGTTATTGTAAACAATCATCTCTCCACTGGCCGTTGCCTCCGGTGAATTGGGTTTATAGTTTTCGAATGCAGAAGCGGTAAAATGTGATAAGCCACCAAACTGGTCTGCCAGCCACGGTTCATTGTTATATATGATGGCTTTTCTCGGAAAAGAAACAATACCCGGTTGCGCCAGTGTTCTTGCCACCGATCCATCTGCATTTAATATAGTGACCCGGCTGGCCCCGCTTGTTTGCCGCTGGCATACTAAAATTTTATCCGCACTAAGATTGCTGCTCACGGCAGGCCATGTATCGCCATAGAGCAAAGACCAGGTCGTTCCCGTTTGTACATAGAGGGAATCCCCTTTTTGAACAATGACCCTATTCTGCAGCATAAATACATTACGGCATTCTCCCACAGGTAAACCGTTTGTCCCGCTGATCAGCTGCCAGTTGGCCCAGTTCGCATGATTGGTATTGCTGATGGTTGCTTTCTTTACTCCCTGTTCGGTGGCCGCATAATAAAAAGTGCCGTCGCTGGTAAAGCCATTGGTCCGCACCTGGTTGCCATTATTACCAATGAACCAGGAATCTTTTACTTCATAACGGTCGCCATCAACAACGATCACCCCCAAACCAGTGGAAAGAAAATAATTTACACCCAGCGGGTATATATTATAGATCGTTTTATCGCCGATAATATTATCTCTTTTGATATCGGGAACATTGTTGATATCATTCCGGTCAATAATATCAATATTGCTGTTACTGTAAGCAATAAACAGCTTGTCATTGGCTGCA
>JAEUVP010000083.1 GCA_016786805.1 Chitinophagaceae bacterium
ACAGTGGCCTGTCTCTGGTTTGTCTCCACTAAGATCAGCTTTGCTGAATTAGGATCGGTACTGGCAACGGCCAACCCCGGCTGGTTACTAATTGCCCTGGCGGTGTTTGTTGGTTCCAAGATCATCGCTTCGTTCCGGCTCAATATCTATTTTAAAAATATCGGGCTTCCCCTATCCGAAAAAGAGAACCTGAAACTCTTCTGGCTGGGTATGTTTTATAATTTATTCCTGCCCGGTTCTATTACCGGTGATGCTTATAAAGTGATCGTTCTGTCCAAACGTTTTAACAGTCCTTATAAAAAAACGTCTGCCGCTGTATTGCTTGACCGGTTCAGCGGTTTACTGGCACTCGGGCTGATATTAGCTGTATATTCCTTTTTTGTACTGGGCAATATCTCCTACAGCATATTGCTGCTTGCAGGTGCAATCGCTTCCGTATTTGTTTTGTTTTTTATCATCAAACGCTTCTTTACGGATTTTACAGCCGGTTTCTGGCCTACTTTTTTCCTGGGACTAGCGGTACAATCGCTGATGGTACTTTCCATTTATGCTATTCTCTATGCATTGAGGATACAGGAGCAGCAATCCATTTATATTTTTATCTTCCTCGTGGCAGCTGTGGCCAGTGTATTACCATTAACAGTAGGTGGCGGATTAGGAATCCGTGAATTTGTTTTTTACAAAGGCGCTGTATTCTTAGGCGTGAATGAACATACGGCCATTGTGATCAGTCTTGTATTTTATTTCATTACTTTAGCCGCATCCCTTTCCGGGGCCGTATTCATCTTCCGGAAAGTATTTGACAAATAATAAAACTTATTGCCCTATGAGACCCGGGTTGCTGAAAAGAAAAATACTGAACAGTGGTGCTATCGCTATCAGCTATTTCAAACTCATCCCCGATCTTTTCCGGCTCAATAAAAAATCTGTAGTGCTGGACTGTGGTGCCAATGTAGGCCATATCAGTAAACTGCTATCTTATACCGGTGCCAGCATCATTTCTTTTGAGCCGGATCCCGTTGCCTTTAAACAACTCACCCGTCGTTGCCGCAACCGGAAGAATATTACCTGCATTCAAAAAGGGGTATGGGACAAAAGTTCCGTTCTTAAAATGTTTACGCATAAAGAAGCACAGGATGGTGATGTTTCTTTTACAGTAGGGTCTTCCATTATCGCAGAAAAGCAAAATGTAGATACCCAGCGAACGCAGGATATTGAAGTGATCGACCTGGTAGCTTTCCTGCAGGAACAAAAGCAAAAAGTTGATTTAATAAAACTGGATATCGAAGGAGCAGAAATAGAGATACTCAAAAAGATCATCGCCACAGATACGCATCATCTCTTCAACCGTATGTACGTGGAAACACATGAAACCAAGATCCCATCCCAGAAAAAAGACCTGGACCTGATCAAACAACAACTGAAAGAAAAAGGGATCGAGAATATCAAACTGAACTGGATCTGAGCAGGCACAAAAAAAGGACTCACGAATGAGCCCTTAACCTTAACGTGTTTTTCATAAATCAGCGAATCGGCCTTTTCCTAGGAATCTTAAAAACGGGTGTTTTTCGGATAATAATGCAGCAAACATAATGCCACCCGGCCGTATTACACCTGATCCGGCTCAATTATTTACAAAAAAGCCCCGCATTTTCAGCGGGGCTTTTATCATTAAAATGACTGGTTAATTTATGCACTCACCTTTCCTTTCACCTTCGCTATCACCTCTTCAGCGATATTGTTGGGTGCGGGAGCATAGTGCGAGAACTCCATGGTAGAAGATGCACGGCCGGATGACAATGAACGCAGTTGGGTTACATAACCAAACATTTCGCTCAACGGCACTTTTGCCTTGATCACTTCCGCACCGGCACGGGTATCCATGCCTTCCATCATACCGCGACGACGGTTCAGGTCACCCGTTACATCACCCATATACTGGGCAGGTGTGATCACTTCCACTTTCATGATCGGCTCCAGCAATACGGGTTTTGCTTTCCGGGCTGCTTCACGGAAACCTTGCTTGGCACATAATTCAAATGACATCGCATCAGAGTCAACAGCGTGGAAGCTACCGTCGAATACACGGATCTTCATGTTGTCAACAGGATAGCTGGCCAATACACCGGTTGTCATGGATTGCTCAAAACCTTTCTGGATCGCCGGAACAAAT
>JAEUVP010000099.1 GCA_016786805.1 Chitinophagaceae bacterium
TCCGGGTGTTGCTCCATTAGTTCACGAATCGCAAATAAAGCCGCATCCACCATCATTATTCTTTCTGCACGGGCAGAACTTCTCTCTCCTTTTTCTGTAACAATGGGTGTGGGAACAAAAACATGTTCTTCTACTTGTGTAACATCTGGTTCCGGTGAGGCAACTGCTTTTGAAAAATCTGTGGCAACCACTGTTGCTGCTTCATTTTCTATTTGCTGTATTTCTGCTTCCGCAACTCCTCTTGCTAATAATTTATTTCTCAGTTTGGGTCCCGGGTCGTGTTGCAAATGCTTAGCCCAATCCTCATCGGTGCGGTAAAAATCTTTCCGTACACCACTGGTGTGATGACCCAGCAGCGGAACCTGTGCATGAACGAGGTAGGGTTTTCTTTCTTTTCGTACAAATTCACATACATGTTTCATCACTTCATACGAGGCTTCAAAATCACTTCCATCCACCTGTATCCGGTTCATTCCTTTAAAGCCAGCTGCAAATTCAAATGCATTCATTGATCTCGCTTCTTCCGCTGTTACGCTAATGCCCCAGTTATTATCCTGCACCAGGTAAATAACCGGTAACTTTTTCAACACAGCGAACTGGAATGCTTCACTTACTTCACCTTCTGTTACACTGGCATCACCCAATGAACAAAGTACAACGGGTAATTCGCCCTGCCTGCCTTTCTTTAACCGTGATGGATCTGTTTTCTCCCAATATTGCACTCCCTGTGCAATGCCGGTGGTCGGTATCACCTGCATGCCGGTGGCACTGCTCTGGTGAATGATCGTGGGTTTATCTTCTCCTTTATAATTGGGATGCGAATAATATTCTCTGCCGCCTGTAAAAATATCATTGCCTTTGGCAAGCAATTGCAGCATCAGTTCATAGGGTTGAAAACTCAAACCCAGTAACATACTTTCATCGCGGTAATATGGGCTTACAAAATCCTGCGGCTGTAATTGAAAAGCTGCCGCCAGTTGAATCGCTTCATGGCCCCTGGAAGTGGAGTGAACATATTTACAAACAGAACGGTTGGCTTCATAGGTATCCGCCATTGCCTTTGCCTGGCTCATTAACCGGTAAGCTTGTAATAATATGGAAGTATCAGTCATATACAGCAGGCAATAAAAGCAACAAAAATAAGGTAAACCCCAGGGACATAAAAGAAAACCACCTGTTGAAAACAGATGGTTCTTTAGCAGAGCAGTTGGTTTTGGCCCGTCTTGCGACAAGCCGGTTGCGACACTTGTTGTTTTGGTGTTTCTCTATTTAACTTCTAATGTAAACATACTATCATCTTCGATAAATCCTTCCAGTTCATCTCCAACAACCACTTCACCCACACCGGCCGGGGTGCCGGTAAAGATCACGTCACCAATATTCACTGAAAAAAAGTTGGAGATATAAGACACGATCTCATCGAAGTTGTGGATCATATTAGCCGAATTCGCCTGTTGTACTAACTCTTTGTTCTTGTACAGGCAGAAATTGATGTCTTTCTTATTCTTGATATTGCCAAAAGGAACCCACTTGCCAATCACGGCCGAATTGTCCCAGGCCTTGGCTTTTTCCCAGGGCAAGCCTTTCGCTTTTAATTCATTTTGAATATCTCTTGCCGTGAAATCAATACCGGCTGTAACAGCATCATAGTATTTCGAAGCAAATTTCTCCTGTATGTATTTCCCATTCTTGCTGATACGCAGCACCAGCTCACATTCATAATGCAGCTCATTGGTAAACTCAGGGTAATAGAAGGGAGTATGGGGCTGCAACAAAGCACTTTTAGGCTTCATAAAGATCACCGGTTCATCGGGAACTTCATTGCCTAACTCCTCGGCATGAGCTACATAGTTTCGGCCAACACAAAAAATCTTCATAAACAGAACGTATTTAGATTAAATACACCGGATACATATATGGCTGTTAATCCGATATATCTAGTGGCTATCAATATGATCATTGGATTCGTCCCGGAACGTTCAAAAGACCTGGTGGTACCGGGAAAATTAGTCAGGGATGCTAAAGTAAGTAATCCGACTGATTTATCATAGCGAAAAATCTTTATTATTTACCTGGTTCATAGCGGCTGTTATGCCCTGAGCAGCAAAGTTTTCAATTGTTTCCACTGCCTTTTCAATTTTCAGTTTTACCAGGGGTTCTTCTTCTTTTTTCCATTTTCCCAGTACAAAATCGGATTGCATGCCTTTGGGAAAATCATTCCCGATCCCGAATCGTAGTTTGGGGTAGTCTGTCGTGCCCAATAATTCCTGCAGGCTCCGGAGGCCGTTATGGCCGGCATCGCTGCCGCCCGGCCTTAGACGGATTTTGGATAAAGGCAGGGCAATATCGTCAACAATGACCAGTATATTCTCCAGGGCTACTTTCTCCTTGTCCATCCAATACTTCACCGCTTTGCCACTGAGGTTCATAAAAGTGGTGGGGCAGATACAGACAAAGATTTTCCCTTTCCATTTCACTTCGGCAATATAAGCCAGCCGGTCTGTCCGGAAGCTGCCTCCGTGCTTTTGAACAAAAGCATTGACGACATCAAAGCCGATATTATGCCGGGTGTGAGCATATTCATTACCCGTATTTCCCAAACCAACGATCAGAAATTTCATATACTGTTTACTTAGATCAAATATCGGTGATGCCAATAAAAAACCCGCATCAATGATACGGGTTTAAATATCCTTGTTGAAAAGTTTACTTTTTCTTTGCAGGCGCAGCGGCGGCTGGCGCAGCAGCGGCGGCAGGTGCAGCACCCGCAGCAGGAGCGGCAGTAGCTTCTTCCTGTTTTAACTGTCTTGTCAATACTACAGAAGCGATAGGAATACGTGGGGAGTTCAGGATTTCATAATGCTCTTCCTTCACATCCTCCACCCGGATATTACCATTCAGCTCCAGGTTGTCGATCGGCACTTCAATTTGTGCCTTCAGGTACTTTGGATACGTTTTCACTTTCAGTGATTTGATCTTGGTAACCAATTTACCTCCATCTTTCACCCCTTTTGAAACACCCGTAAATTTAACCGGGATATCAGCTACTAATTTTTTATCCTCTACCAGTTCCAGCAGGTCAATGTGGGTCAGTTTGTCATCGATTTTGTCAAACTGCAGGTCCTTCATGATTGTCCTGTAGGTTTTACCCTCTAATTTCACTTCAGCAATCTGGAAACTTGGTGTGTACACTAAATTTTTGAAAGCAGCAGCAGGAGCAGCAAAACTGATCTCCTGGGCACCCCCGTAAATTACACCAGGCACCAGTTCCTGAGAGCGGAGTTGGCGGGTGGCGGTCTTCCCGAATCCGGTCCTCAGTTGTCCTTCGATTGTAATTGTTTTCATTGTTTATTTTGTTTTAAAATTTACTTATCTCTTCGTTGCGAGTGAATGAACAGGCTGGTGATACTCTTATTCTCAAAAGCATTCCTGATCGCTACACCAAACAATTCTGCTACTGATATCACTTTGATCTTTGAGCATTTTTCCTTGTTCACCGGTATCGTATCACACACTACTAATTCTTCCAATACACTATTCTCAATATTCTCATACGCCTTACCACTTAGTACCGGGTGTGTGATCAAAGCCCGTACACTTCTTGCCCCTTTTTCCTTCAATAATCCTGCACTTTTGGCGAGTGTTCCACCGGTATCGCAGATATCGTCAATAATCACAATATCCTTTCCCGTCACATCCCCGATCACCACCATGCTGGCGATCTCATTGGCCCTTTTCCGGTGTTTATCACAGATCACCATTTCTGCATTGAAGTAGCTGGCGATCTCCCGGATACGGTTGGTAGCTCCCACATCGGGGGCCGCAAAGGTAAGCTTTTCAAGCTTCAGATTCTCTATATAAGGGATAAAAACTGCGTGGCTGTCGAGGTGATCCACCGGTATATCAAAATAGCCCTGGATCTGGGGAGCATGCAGGTCCATGGTGATGACCCTGTCGGCTCCAGCTGCTACTAACATATTGGCGATCAGTTTACTACCTATAGCTACCCGGGGACGGTCTTTTCTGTCCTGCCGGGCATACCCATAATAAGGAATTACGGCGATCACTTTGTAGGCGGAAGCCCGGCGGGCGGCATCTATCATCAGGAGCAGTTCCATCAGGTTTTCGGCTGGTGAAAAAGTGCTCTGCACCAGGAAAACATAGTCTCCCCTGACACTTTCGAGGAAGATCGGGGATATTTCCCCATCGCTGAAACGTTGAATATTGACCTTTCCTAGTTTGGTCCCAAATCGCTTACAAATCTGTTCGGCCAGGCCTTGTGAGCCTGTACCTGAGAAAATTTTGGCTGATTGCATGGCTGAAAAATGTGCGGCGAAGATATTACTATCGCCTCAAAAGCGGTCAGCCTGCATAAAATATTGACAGGAAATATGACACTTATCGTAGTGCCATCGCAGAAATGCTGGCAGGCTCCGTAGCTGCTGGCTTTTCTATGGCCGGCGTGCTGTTTTCCTCACCCAGTTTGGCCGGACTTGCATTACAGCTGTAAAACAATGCGGAACAAATAAAGATGGAAAATAAAAGCACTACTACATACACACCTGCAAAAAATAGAATGGGGTGCAGGGCTCCCATAGGGGTAAAGGTCTTGGTTTTCATTGACACCAGATTTTAATGTTTTTCAATAGGTCGGATCTTATGAACTGGCGGTTTGTATCGTTACCACTAATGTGGTATTGATAGGGTTAAAAGTATTGGCTAAATTGTTTTTATGCAAGAGCACAAGTACTCAATTAAGGAATGGGCAAAGGACGACCGGCCAAGAGAAAAACTACTATCTACAGGTGCAGAAAACCTCAGCCATTCTGAGTTGCTGGCCATCCTGATCCATAACGGTACCCGGGAAAAAACAGCCGTGGACCTTGCTAAAGAAGTATTGAAACTGGGTAAGGATAACCTGGCAGAATTGGGGAAGTTGACGGTGAAAGAATTGATGAAAATAAAGGGTATCGGTGAAGCAAAAGCTATCACTATTGCTGCCGCTTTAGAGCTGGGCAGGCGTCGCCAGGCGACAGCAGCCCTCGAAAAATCAATAGTCAGTAACAGCGGGGATATTGCCCGGTTCCTGCAGACCAAACTAAAAGATCATCGCCGGGAAGTATTTGGCGTGTTGTTCCTGAACAGGGCCAATAAGATCAATCATTTTGAGATCGTCAGTGAAGGCGGAATTACCGGAACCGTTGCTGATCCCCGGGTCATTCTCCGCAAAGCACTGGAACAAGATGCCGTCAATATCATTCTTTGCCATAACCACCCTTCCGGCAGCCTGAAACCCAGCCGGGCCGATGAGCAGCTCACGGCCAAAATAAAAGAAGCCGCAGGTTACCTTGATATAAAAGTATTAGATCACATCATCGTAAGTGAAGATGGCTATTACAGCTTTGCAGATGAAGGCTTGATTTAATGATATAAATAGAACCCGCTCAAACATTATGCTTGTGCAGTCGGCCCACCGAAAGTCAATGGCAACGGAATTTCTTCCAGGTCCTTTATTGTACCGTTCACCGCTTCGTACTTCAGTATATTTTCCGTCATCGCTTTCATGAAACGCTTGGCATGTTGTGGCGTAAGGATAATACGTGACTTTACTTTGCTTTTGGGAGTACCTGGCATTACGTTCACAAAATCAAGTACAAACTCGGCATGCGAATGGGTGATGATAGCCAGGTTGGCATAAGTACCTTCGGCTACTTCTTCCGATATTTCGATATTCAACTGGTTGGGAACTTGTTGCTGGTCAGACATCTTTTACTGCTTAACTATTTAAATAATTGATAACCTTTATAAGCGTTCCTTCCGGGTTAGCTGAAAATGCATCACTGTTGGCTACAGGAGTTACATCTTTAATGCCCTTGAATTCCTTGATGATACTGCTTAAATTGAGTTTGACTTTCTTCAATTTTTTTGTTTCCGCATCATAATAAAAATAATCAGAGAACAAATCGAACTGGCGAAGATCAGCCTGCCCGTAATTACCGGAGGGATAACCCAGGTCTGATTTGTATCTTTTATACAATGAATAACGGCTGCCGGTTTGCAGCACCTGGAAATAGGCTTTTTCGGTTGATCCTATTTGTGCTCCGTAAACAAATTTCAAATCTTTTGTAATACCGGATTCCAGATCCTGTTTCAATGTAAAAGAATCAACCTCCCCAGCTTCTTTAATCAATGGCGCAACCGGGTTGGATGTGGAATAAAACTCTACCTCCTGGTTATAGGTGTTGTAGTTAATATTGAGGTTATAGGCCTTTTCTTTAGGGGTAAAAATATCCGCATTGCGTCGCTGGCCAAACAGGTAAGGACTGCCCATGACTTTATAAGTACCTATAAGCACATAGACCCCATCACCCAGCTTATCCCTGAGCAAAGCATTATGGTTCATGGCAGGATCACTCCAGCCACGGGCATCCGGCATCCTGGTAACTAACGTATTAGAATTAGCTGATAATGATGGTGCAATGGCACCGGTGCTTCCCTGCCCAAATGAACTAATACTGATTAAAAGCAGCCCAACCATGAGTCTTTTTGTGTTGGCCATAGTCTAAAATTTAGAACTTAAAGTTACATTTTTATTTTATCAGGGACAGCAACTATCCTTCATTCAGCACAGCAAATATTTTCCTCATGGCACCTTCAGGATCGCTGGTAAAATCGTCATTGGTTGCAATCCCGCTCACATCTTTCACCGATTTGAATTCTTTGGTAACATTCGACAGGTTTAATTTTATCTTCTTCATCTTCTTTGTCACGGCATCATAATAAAAATAATCAGATAGCATATCAAACTGGCGCAGTTCAGATTGAATATAATTGTCAGAAACATAGCCAAGCTCTGATTTATATCTTTTATACAGGCTGAACCTTTTACCGCTTGTTATTACCTGGAAATAGGCCTTCTCGGAGGATCCGGCCAACGGCCCATATATAAAGTGCAGTTCTTCATTTATTCCTGCATCTGCCTGTGGCTTTACCACAAAAGAATCAATATCGCCGGGAGTTTTTACCAAAGGCTTTGCCGGGCTTTCTGTAGAAAAGAATTCTATCTCCTGGTTGTATGTATCGTAATTAATATTGACATTGGCAGCCGTTTCTTTTACAGAAAAAAAATCGGCGACCAGTTTCTGCCCAAACAAGTAAGAGATTCCCTTCACTTTATAAGCACCAATTAATTTATATACACCTTCTCCTTGCTGTTCACGTAGTAGTTTATTACGACTCAATGCCGGATCATGATAACCAGGAACAGAGCCTTGTGCAGCTATATCCCGAGTGGATACAGATAATAGCAAAGAGAAGAAGAAAGAAAAAAGTGTTTTCATGTTTAACAGATTTATGAACTCAAATGTATAGAAACATATGCCAACAATATATTAAAAACAAACAAGGGAACTGCTGATGCAGTTCCCTTGTTTTATAGATGGAGACAAAATTACCTTGGTCCAAGATATCTTAAAGTATCAGTAAAACGTCTTGCGCCGGGGTTATTGTTGTAATAAAACTGGGCATAGATAGTTTTAGTGGCCGGATCATAACGGCTGTCCAATGCTGGTCCAACTTGTGTACTTAATGTAGTCGCATATGGAGTCATATCCCATGCAGTTAATAAGTTGGTAGTTGGATTGAATATGAAATTCGTAGTAAAGCTACCATAGTATGTGGTACCTCCATTGAGAGGATGTGCTGCAGCGCCTAAGGCCGGCCAGAACATATACACACTGTTAGGTCCTGAAGTGATCATAAGCACTGTTTCATCGTAAGGCAGATCCAGTGTAGGGCGGTTATGAAAACCAGTCAGCTGGTATTTACCATCATATTTGTTCTTAATAGTAAACTCCAGTAAAAGATTTTTCAGGTTCCTGGCAATGGTATAATTGCCGCTAACAGATGCAATTGTGATACCAACACCATAAGAAGAATTGGGATCAAGACCTGTTGTGTTTGATACCGTAATAGGTATCTGTACGTTTCTGGCACCTGCAGGAATGGTCATGGTAGTGGCCACATTATACAAGGTGGAAGATAACGCCAGGATATTTGTTCCATTAGCAGTATTGTAAGCGGTCCTCAGCGCATCATTTAAAGTAAGGGTGATCTGTACATCAGCCGGTGCCGGAGAACCTGATTCCAGGTTAACATATACTACATCATTCACCACTTGCGCAGTGGCAGATACATCCAGGCCTACAGTATATTTAGCACTGGCGGCCAGCGGGAAACCAACGCCAGGAGGTTGTGTATCGGGGTCATTGATGCCATATTCCCCGTTATCAAAACCTTTGTCTTTTAAACATCCGGTGAGGAAGAGCCCCAGGGAAGCAAAAAGAACAGATGATAAAATAACTTTTTTCATATTATGAAATTTAGTTTGTTAGTGATAATTAATTTAAGTCCCAGAAGATGCGGCTGGTAAATGGATCAACTGTACCCTGTGCACCAACGTTAGCTGCGTTATAGTTATACTCGGTTTGAGGATATAAATAACGTACTGGTATCTTGGTTGATGTATTCTGTGGAGATACAGAGATCGGAGGTCCGGGATCGTAACCAACACCTGCACCATACACAAAATGATCAGTTACAGTAGAAGAACTGCGCACTTCTTTATAAGGCACCCTTCTGTAATCACACCATACTTCGAGTGTATTGATACCATTCAATGCAAACCATTTTTGAGATAATACGGTGAAGATGCCACCCAGCGGCTCCACGCCAGGGGTTCCTGGTGTATTACCAAGGGATGTAACATCCACATCAGAATAGCCTGCATTGCCAGAGATGTAGCTGGCTGCGCTTCCTGCTCCCAGGTATGCGAAACTTTCATTGATACCGTTTGTCATCAGGGTTGCTACGTTAGCACCTGTGGTAATAAATCCCCTGATACGGGCTTCTGCCTGCAAGAAGAAACTTTCAGCAGAACTCATCACACACTGAGGTGAACTGCTTGTCTTATACAAACCGGGTCCGATACCTGCCAGGTTACCAGAAGCATTATCTGTGATGGGAGGTAGGCCGTAAGCAACACCTACATACCCATTTGCACCTGCTTCGTAAACACGACTCCTGCGAGGATCAGCATTGTATGCATAATAGTCGATACCCCATTTATTGGCCCTGAAGTAAACGTTGTTAGCGGTCTGGGCACCAGCAACCGTATTTTTATAATTATTATAAAAAGGGTTGGGCTTATCAGCAGTATATCCTGGCTGGATTTGTGCATTTTCCCCAATTCCTAGGTAACCTGCAATCGTACCACCGATACCAGAAGGAATTCTGAACGTATCAATGATAGCAATTTCAGCAGCTTTATTAATACCTGGCACAGCATAAGCATGAATCAGAAGGCGAAGTTTTAATGTATTCCCGAACTTTAACCATTTTAATTTCTGAGCGTTTGTCAATGTAGTTATATCAGCCTGGGTGGAAGGCGATGCAGTAGGATTACCAAACATCAGATCATTTTTCCAGATATCTTTATTTGCATTATCCTTAGTGATTGAGGCATCCCTGATCAAACGCATCCCCTCTGTGATCTCTTTTAAAAGGTCCTTGTAAATATCAAGGCCATTGTCATACTTAGGTGTTGGATTACCTCCACCTTTCAATGCTTCGGAATAAGGTACGTTACCATACACATCCACCAGTATCTGGTAGTTATGTGCTTTCATAATACGGGCAATACCTTCATAAAAACCAGCACCGGCTTGCGCAGCCTTAGTTTGCACGATCTGGTAATCGTAGTTATTATCATAACAGTTGTTCCAGATACCGTTACCAAAGCCGGTAGTGATCTGGTAAGTTTCCTCGATTACGTTTGGTGCGTAAGTTCCGGATCTTGCCCAGTACCCCATCCAGTTCTGGATGCTGCCCCATTGGTTAGCAACGATAGTTCCCGATGCATGCAGGGCAGCAGGTAATACAACATCATACGTAACCGTACTGTCAGTAGGGTTATTGGTATTCTGGTTGATGTTGAATTGACTTTTTCTACATCCGGTTGCCACCACAATGGCAGCCAACGGGATCATGTATATTAGTTTTTTCAGTTTCATATTATTAATCATTTACAGGGTTAGAGCGATGCTGTTACGCTAAGACCGAAAATTCTTGTTGGAGGGATATTATCCAGGCCGCTGATACCCTGGGCATTACCAGTTGTATTAGAGAATTCAGGATCAGTCCACTCGTTTGTTTTAGGCAGGAACATGAACAGGTTTCTTCCTGTCAGTGCCACGTTCACACCCTTAATTGCATTTTTAGTAAAGCCTAACCATTTAGTGGGCAGGTTATAACTTAAACTCATCTCCCTGATCTTCCAGAATGAACCATCAACCAGGTAGTTGGTGTTGGCATTGGTATTGATCGCCTGAGACCAGAAATTATATCCGCCACTTACAGTATAGATGTCTGTGTTAGGAACATACTTGGTACCATCGAAATAAGAAGAGTTCGGGAATACAAATGGCTGACGTGCATTCTGACCACTTCTTTTAGAGATACCGGAGAAGTCCATAGCGGTACCTAAGTTACCAGTCCATATTTGGTTACCACCACGATAATCAGCAACTGCACTGAAAGCAAGACCTTTATAGTTCACATTCAGGCTGAGACCGATTATATGTTTAGGTTGAGTACGACCGAAATTTTTGGTAACAGGATCAACTGTTGGATAACCAGTAGTTGGGTTCACAATTACACGACCTTCTGCATCACGAACATAATCAGTGAGCTTAAATGTATAAGCCGGGAATCCTACGATAACAAAGTTACCATTACCGATACCTAGTTCATCTACCCCCTCAACAATTTTAGTTACTTCATTGGTCTGGTAAGTGTAGTTGGCCTTGAAATCGATATTCACCTGGCCCAATTTAACCAATGGGGTCAGTTTCAGATCCACTTCAAATCCTTTATTGGTGAAGGAAGCCGCATTCAGCAAGGCACTGGTAAAACCAGTAGCCCCGGAATAAGCCACCTGTACGATCTGGTCAGTGTTTTCCTGGCTGTAAACAGTTGCTTCAAGGTTCACCCTGTTTTTCAGGAAACCAATTTCGAAACCAACTTCCTTATTCAAAATGAACTCAGGCTTATATTTACTTTGACGGAGTGTATTTGCTGAGGTATAACCTACCAGTGTTCCATACGGGAAGCCACCACCTAAACCGTAGGTATTCTCAAGACTCTGTGCACCTAAGTTTACGTTACCCGTTTTTGAGATAGCTCCGCGGACTTTCAGGAAAGAAACAACATTGCTTGTCTTAATGGCAGGGATAACTTCACTCAGTACGAATGAAACGTTACCACCCGGGTAGAAATAACTGATATTATCAAAATCATAATTATAATAATATGCAAGGCGGCTGTCAATATCATAGCTACCGGTTACTTCAGCAAAAGCCCAACCATTGTAGTTCAATGATAATTTACCAAAGAAGCGCTGTAACCTTGTTTTAGAATTACTTTCAGAAGCTCCCGGCTCACCTTTACGACCGATGATATT
>JAEUVP010000153.1 GCA_016786805.1 Chitinophagaceae bacterium
GCAAGAAATGCAAAGTAATCCGCCGTTTCACCATAGCCATGAAAACAAAGGATGACAGTATTGCCAGAGCCAGCCTTCAAAAAATGAAGCTGCGAGGATTTATATGTCAGATATAATGATTGCACTGGTGGAAAATAGATAAAAAAGCCGGTATGAAAGGAATCATACCGGCGGTAAGTTTATCAAGTAGAGAAAATGTTATTTAAAAAAGGCCTGTACAGAATAGTTGTTTTCAGCATCTCTAACCCTTAAAAAATATTGCCCGGCAGCAAGATGGGCTACCGGTAAACTAAACTGGTTAAACGAACTGCTTACTATTTGTTTCCGTTGCAATAGAACAATACCTGCGGTGTTGATCAGTTCTACCAGCACCTGCTGTTCTTTTTGGCTGTTGATCTGCACGACCAGGTTCAATAAGGAGTTATCAATATAGAGTCTGCGGATATCAAAGCTCTTCGGTTTATACAAAACACTTACCGTGGAAGAATAAGACTCCTTATTCGGTTCAGTCATTTTCAACCGGTACTGGTTTTGACCCGGCAGGGGATTTTGATCTGTCCAATTATAATTCGTTGCCTGGCCGGTTCCGTTAGCAGACCTCGTATAAACAGGTTGAAAGTTGGTACCGTTTCCTCCTTTTCTCTGTAATTCATACGTGGTGCCGGGTTCTTCCAGTTCGGAGCGCCATGTCAATAGCACAGTATTATTCACCAATTGTGATTTGAAATCAAGCAACCTGAGTGGAAGTGGAATATTTAAAGCAAAAATATTCCTGTCCCGGGTGCGTATAAAAACATAATTATGTCCCAGGTCATTAATATGGATACCATCGCCCACACTAACTTCTGGTTTGATATTGTTGAGTCCATCAGTCGTAACTAAGTCGGTCCAGAAATCAATGGAGTGAAGGGCAAAATTATTTTTTACTGAATCTGCTAATGTTTTCAATGAATCTTTCAACGCCGTGGAAAGACTTCTGGGCTGGCTGGTAGTGATATAACAGGGAACATTCGCAGCAGTGATAGCCTGGTACATCAGCCTGAAATTATCCATGCACTCTTTTTTGGTATAACCATTGGCAATATCATTGGTAGGGAGGTTGATGATGATAACATCGGGAGAAAAGCTCAACGCCCTGGTAACATTAGAATTGGGATCTGGTGCAGGCCGCCCGGGAATAGGACTGACGAAACCGGTAGGCATCTGGTGATACGTGGTTTGCCCGCTGAAGGCAATACTGGTGACAGTTGTATCCAACCCATCACTATTATTTTTTCGGAAATGAGATTGCAGGCGGCCGACCCATGAAGTGGAAGGCGAGCTTGAACCCTGGCCAGCAGCTGTTGATGATCCCATGACCACTACTTTCTTCTGTGCTGACAGGGATTGTAAAAGCCACAGGCTATTCACCAGCATAAGCAGGTAAAAGAGAATCTTTTTCATTATAGCAGTTTTTGGCAGCTTCAGGGGTGGACGGATACCAAAAGGGATTGGCAGGGGATTAAATAGGAGTGGGAACTAAAGATAGGAAAATATGCTTTTCATCTCAATGATATAAAGCAGGAAAAACAGGCAAATATTTTAAGTAAGGAATTTTGGAATCAGGGAAATTTCCCTATATTTGAATAGTTGCACAAACAACTATATGCCAAACAACCAATTTAAGAAAGGAGAACTCTACAGCTTTGTCACCGGCAAAGCCTCTACCGCCATTGCCCGCCGCTTGCAGAAGAAATTCAATACAGCCGGGCTAAACCTGACCATTGAACAATGGAGTGTGTTGTATCATTTATGGAAACAGGAAGGGATTAGCCAGCAGGAGTTATGTAATGCCACGTTTCGGGATAAGCCCAGCATAACACGCCTGGTGGATAATCTTGAAAAACAAAACCTGGTGAAAAGGGTTCCCTCAGAAACCGACAGAAGGATTAACCTCATCTACCTGACCAAACAATCACAAAAACTACAGGAAGAATCTATGGCCCTGGCAGAAGAGACTTTAAATGAAGCTTTGGAAACGGTGCCGGCCGATAAGATTGATGTGTGTAAAGAAGTATTGCAGATCGTGTATGATAACCTGAAATAAAAACCTTTAAAACTTTTATACCATGAGTGCTGCCGCAGAAACAAAAACCGTTTTAAAAGGCGGGGAATGGCTGGTGAAGGAATCATCGCCGTTTGAAACTTTTACTCCCGAAAATTTTGTAGAGGAACAACTGATGATCCGGGATATGTGTGACCAGTTCCTGGATGCGGAAGTTTATCCCATTCTTGACAGGATCGATAACCTGGAGCCCGGGTTAATGAAATCATTACTCACTAAAGCCGGTGAGCAGGGATTATTATCCGTATCCTTTCCCGAGGAGTTTGGAGGGTTGGGCAAAGATTTTATCACGGCAACGCTGGTCAATGAATACCTGGGTGCGGGTCATTCCTTCTCTGTTGCTATTGCCGCACACACAGGGATCGGCACATTACCGATTTTATATTTTGGTACGCCAGAACAAAAACAAAAATATATACCCAAGCTGATCACCGGCGAATGGGCTGGTGCTTATGGATTGACAGAACCCAACAGCGGCAGCGATGCATTGGGTGCCAAAACAACTGCGAAGCTGAGTGAGGATGGCAAACATTATATATTGAACGGGCAAAAGTGCTGGATCACCAATGGTGGTTTTGCGCAGGTATATACGGTCTTTGCAAAGGTAGATGGAGATAAATTCACCGGCTTTATTGTTGAAAGAGGAACAGAAGGTTTTACACAGGGTCCTGAAGAACATAAGATGGGTATCAAAGGCTCTTCCACGGTGCAGTTATATTTCCAGGATTGTAAAGTGCCGGTGGAAAATCTGCTGGGTGAAGTAGGTAAAGGGCACAAGATCGCTTTCAATATTCTCAACATTGGACGTTTGAAATTATGCGCAGCAGCCATTGGTGGTGCAAGACGTTCCTTGAGTGGCACCGTTGAGTATGCCAAAACCAGGGAACAGTTTAAACAGCCCATCTCTAATTTCGGTGCGATCAAACATAAGCTGGCGGAAATGGCGATCAGGGTATTTGTTGGTGAATCAGCCTTATACCGTACTGCCAAATGGGTGGATGAT
>JAEUVP010000225.1 GCA_016786805.1 Chitinophagaceae bacterium
TCGAGTTTACCCAGATCATACTGCTTATGATTATGAAAACCATCGGGATAAATTTCTGCCACAGATGGAAGAAACAGGATATCGCACCCGGCTTTTTCCAGCAGGTAAATATCCTTTTCAATCGTGACCGGATATTTTTCAAAATCGGTCGGGTCGTTGAACTGGGCAGGGTTGATGAAAATACTGCTGACCGTAACATCGTTATCCTTTTTGCTGGCTTCCAGCAGGGATATATGTCCCTGGTGCAGGGCTCCCATGGTAGGGGCAAAGCCAACTGATCTTTTGCGCTTCTTTTGATCAGCCAGGTAGTGCCGGAGATCAGCTGCTTTTTTGAATATGATCATAAAACGACCCCGTTGGGTTAAAATGGGCTGTAAACTTAGTGTTTCGGGGTTGAATTAAGGGTACAAAAGCCCCGGCTTTGCTTTGTCAGCCGCTTTTCAGCATAAATTGGTTACCTTTGCCACCTTTCAGAAAAAAAGTTAAACAAAAAAGACGCCCATGTCAGCTAAGAAAAGGATCCTGTTCATTGCCAACGAAATGTCACCCTACCTGGAGCTGACAGAATTTTCAGAGATCGTCAATAAGCTGGCCATCAAGGCTAATGACAATGGATTCGAGGTTCGTTGCATCATGCCCCGTTTCGGGACGATCAATGAACGCCGCCACCGCCTGCATGAAGTGGTACGCCTTTCCGGTATCAATGTTTCGGTGGATAATGATGATATGCCATTGCAGATCAAAGTGGCTTCCCTGCCGAGTGCAAGGCTGCAGGTTTATTTTTTGGAAAACGAAGACCTGTTCCGCCGCAAATTTGTTTTTCATGATGAAAATGAGAAATGGTTTGACGACAATGGCCTGCGAACTGTATTCTTTTGCAAAGGCGCATTGGAAACAGTAAAAAAATTCGGCTGGCCTCCTGATATTATTCATTGCAGCGGCTGGATGACAGGCCTGATCCCGGCCTACCTGAAAACAGTGTATAAGAAAGAACCCGTCTTTGCACACAGTAAAACGGTTTATACAATCGGCTCCAATACCTTCAAAGAAAAGCTGGGCAGCGACTTTGTAAAGCTGGCCACTATACATTCGTCTATCAAAGAGAAAGACCTGGAAGCGTATAAGGATGCGAATAACACAGCCATGTTCCGCGGTGCTGCTTCTTATGCAGATGCCATTACATTTGGTGCAGAAAAGATCGATAAGAAACTGACAGAAGAGTTTACCAAAGTAAGAGGGAAAAAGACGCTGTTATTTAATCCTGAATCAGATTTAACAGACTATTTACAACTGTATGGCGAACTTGCCAAATAATCAATTCCATAACCCGGTATAAATTATTTTCGTGAAGAACAGACAGCTACTCTTACTGCTTGGAGTTACCATTGCCAGTTCTATTATCGTATTTTCTTCCTGCCGCAAGATCAATGATGCCACCACACTCGGTGCCGACCTGATCCCGGTTGTTGACAATATTAATACTTTCGATACGAGTATTTCTGTTCAAACCTTTAACGGGTTGTTTGATAATTTTTCTGATTCGCTGCGCCTGGAAAGAAGCGAGGAGTTTTTCTTAGGGAAGATTAATAATGACCCATTATTTGGCGGAACCGATGCAAGAATGTTCCTGGAACTAAAACCAACTATATACAAATTTGCATTTCAAAATGCTAATAAGGATAGTTTATACCTTGATTCTGTAGTCCTGGTATTAGACTATGTTGAGACCTATGGAGACACAATGGTTCCGCAAACCATTACCGTTTCTGAAATTGCACAATCCGCTAATTTCAAGAGCGATTCTGCATATCTTATCAGGGAAAACAACTTCCAAACTACAAATTTGCTCGGGCAACGAACTTTTCTTCCTGCCGTGCTTAATGATTCAGTTAAAGCATATAAGGACACTACAAAAAACCAGTTAAGAATAAAACTTGACCAGAATAATTTTGGACGCAGGCTATTAGATTATGATTCAACATCAGGTGCCAATGGTGCCTACCTCTCTGATTCTGCTTTCAAAACAAAATTCAAAGGATTTGCGTTGCAGTCAACCAGTACAGGAAATGCTGTAATGGGTTTTGATCTTGGCGGTACTAATACAAAGCTGGCTATTTATTACCGGTATGATAAAATGGGAAAAAGGGATACAACTGTTGAATATTTCCGTTTTACCACATTAAGTGCAGCAGCAAGCTATATTCAAAGAGATCATTCATTTGGTGAAATAAGTACGGTTCAGAGCCCTGCTGAAGACAACCTGGTATATATTCAAAATACACCCGGCTCTTTTGCGAGGATCAAGATACCTGACCTGTTAACGATCGGGAACAGGCTGATTCACCGTGCTGAACTGATCGTGGAGCAGGTGCATGATAATAATAATACAGATACCATATTCCCGGCCCCTGAGTTCTTATACCTGGATGCCTTTGATCCAACGATCATCCTGCCGAAAAAACAGTTCAGAACAATACCGTATGACCTGACTTTTGATGGCAGCGATTATAACCGGGGTTCCTTTGGTTCATTCCCCATCAATACTGTTGATGGATCCGGCAATAAGATCAAGGTCTGGAAATTCAATATTTCGCGGTATGTGCAGCATGTGCTGACAGGTACTTCTGCCTTGTATGACCTGCGGCTGTCTGCTCCCTACTCAGTGAGAGAAGAATATGGGACGCCACCGCTTGTTACGGATCAAACATTAGTGCTTTTCCCCAACCTGAATGGAATTGTGAAAGGAAGGGTCAGGGTCGGCGGAGGCAGTCATACCACGCAGCGGATGCGATTGCGTCTTATTTACTCTAAAATTTAGTGGAAAAGCTGTTTAAAACGAATTGAATCGGGTGTTATCTTTGCACCCGATTTTATTATTTTCAATACTAACTCATCATTAAACAAAATCATTTATGCCTTACCTGTTTACTTCTGAAAGTGTTTCTGAAGGACACCCGGATAAAGTGGCCGACCAGATATCGGATGCACTGATCGATAATTTTCTTGCTTTTGATGCGCAGTCAAAAGTGGCCTGCGAAACACTGGTAACTACGGGCCAGGTGGTATTGGCCGGGGAAGTAAAATCAAAGGCTTACCTGGATGTACAGGAAATTGCCCGGGGTGTGATCCGTAAGATCGGGTACACCAAGAGTGAGTATATGTTTGAAGCCAGCTCTTGCGGGGTGTTGTCAGCTATTCACGAACAATCTGCTGATATCAATCAGGGTGTTGACCGTAAGAAAAAAGAAGAGCAGGGTGCCGGTGACCAGGGAATGATGTTTGGCTATGCCACCAACGAAACAGAGCATTATATGCCACTGGCTTTGGACTTAGCTCATAATCTGCTTATCGAACTGGCCGCTATCCGCCGGGAGAAAAATTCAAAAATGCCTTACCTGCGTCCTGATGCCAAGAGCCAGGTAACATTGGAATATGATGATAACAACCAGCCCGTTCGTATCGATGCGATCGTTATCTCCACGCAGCACGATGATTTCGACAGCGAGGCAAAAATGCTGGCCAAGATCAAAAGTGATGTGATCAATATCCTGATTCCAAGGATCAAAAGCAAGTATAAAAAATACGCTAAGCTTTTCAACAGTGATATCAAATACCACGTTAACCCAACGGGTAAGTTTGTGATCGGTGGTCCGCACGGTGATACCGGTCTTACAGGCCGTAAGATCATTGTGGATACGTACGGTGGTAAAGGTGCTCACGGTGGTGGTGCTTTCAGTGGTAAAGATCCTTCCAAAGTGGATCGTTCAGCTGCTTATGCAACCCGTCATATTGCCAAGAACCTGGTAGCAGCTGGTGTGGCCAGTGAAGTACTCGTACAGGTTTCTTATGCGATCGGTGTGGCACAACCCACCAGTATCAACGTAAATACATATGGTACTGCAAAAGTTGAATTGACAGACGGACAGATCAGCAAGATCGTGGAAAGCGTTTTCGATATGCGTCCTTATTTTATCGAGCAACGTTTGAAACTGCGTAATCCTATTTACAGCGAAACAGCTGCTTACGGACATATGGGCCGCAAGCCTGAAGTGGTGGAAAAAACGTTCACTTCTCCTGACGGTAAGAAAGTAACCAAGAAAGTGGAGCTGTTTACCTGGGAGAAACTGGATTATGTGGGTAAAGTGAAAAAAGCATTTGGGTTGAAATAACCCCTCTAAATCTCCCCAGAAGGGGAGACTTCTAAGACCCTGCCGGTTGGAAAAACTTGCAGGGTTTTTAGTTTATAATACATTTGACAAGTGAAAAATTTCAGGCAACAGCACCGACCGAAAAAAAGTTCCTTAGTGATTGGCAGAAATGCTGTCATAGAAGCCTTGCGGACCGGCCAGCAATTAGACCGGATCTATCTTGATACAAGAGCCACCGGTGAAGACATCAGCGAAATAAAAAGAGCAGCTGCGCAAAACGGGGTGCCGGTAAATTATGTTCCGGCTGTAAAACTGAATAGCTTCAATGTAACCAATCATGACGGTTGTGTGGCACAGATCGCTAAAGTGCAGTACCAAAATCTTCAGGATGTTATTTCGCTGGTCATTGAAAATGGCGAAGCACCTTTATTGCTGATGCTCGACGGCATTACGGATATACGCAATATTGGCGGGATAGCCCGTACGGCACTTTGCTGCGGTGTGCACGCCATCATTATCCCGGATAAAGGAGTAGGGGCATTAAATGAGGATGCGATATTAACTTCCGCCGGGGCTTTAGAAACCATACCGGTTTGCCGGGTCAATAGTTTAATGAAGGCGGTGGATGAACTGCATTTGAATGGCATCAAGGTATTTGCCAGCGAAATGACAGCCCAAAAAAATGTAGCCGATTGTAATTACAAAGAGCCTTGTGCCATTGTAATGGGAAGTGAAGAAAAAGGTATCTACCCGGCACTGATGAAGATCTGTGATGAGAAAATAAAGATCCCGATGGCGGGTGATTTTGAGTCACTCAACGTTTCCGTTGCCACCGGGATCATACTATACGAAGCCATGAAACAGCGGTTATAATTTATTGTAAGGTTAGCGTAACTAATTCTTCCTGGAATTCCCTGAACACCTGTTTCAGGTCACTGTCTGCATCCGTTCCATAGTTGACAAAGAAAATATGCAGTACCCCTTTATTGGGGAAATAAAACAGGTTGGCCGTATAACCAAGATCCCTTCCTTTGTGCCCGATACCAAAATCAGCTCCATGTTCTAAGAACGATTTTTGAATTCCATAGCCATAGAAATTAGTATCGTCCTCTTTGCCCCAGGTCTGCATCAATACTAATGAAGAGGGTTTCAATAGTGTTTTTTGGATCAGCAGGGCATTAGCGAATTTAAACAGGTCATACGTATTACTGTACAAGCCGCCATACCCGTTCCCGCTTCCTGTAACCAGGTTGGATACGTTAACAATGCTCCCGTTATTATAAAGATCATAATAGCCTTGCGCCACGCTTGGAGGCAGTAGATCATGCGGCTGGTAGTAGGTACTGTTCAGGCCTAATGGATGCAGGATATACTGTTTCAGCAGGTCAGCATGTTTTTTCCCTGTCTGCGCTTCCATGATCATGGCGACAAGAACCGTATTGGTATTGGAATAAACGGCAGTATCTCCAGTTGCAAAAAGAGCAGGCTTATCATATATGAATTCCAGCAGTTCTTCCGGCTGCCATTTTTTATTGGGATTGTTTAATACGGCCAGGTAAAACTTATCTTCTTCGATAAGGTCAGGAATTCCTGTTTCATGTTTCATGCATTGGCCGAGTGTTATCGTATTTCCATTAGCTAATTTATTAATGATCCCGGCAGGTAACCAGTTACTCACTTTTGTATTCAGTTGCCGGTAGCCCATGCCGGTATTGACTGAATCTTCCATCAATTTAAAAGCAAGAGCCCCCATAAACAACTTGGTAATGCTGGCTGCTTTGGAAACAGTGCCGGGTACAAAGTCAATATCGTTTGAAAGATCAGCTTTACCTGCAGCTCCGATCCATGTCCCTTTTGTATCACTAACCAGCATTGAAATGCCCGGTAGTCCTTTATGTTTATATTTATCAAGCAGTGACTGAAACGTTGCGTTCTTAGGATGGATGCTGCTGGAATCTGCCCAGGGGCAAGGCTCGCCAATGGTGGTGGTGAGGTGAACCTGTGCTTTACGGCAGGAAAAGAAAATAAGTAAAGCCAGTAAAAGGGTATAATGTATATTTTTCATGGCGAATTATTTAGGGTTAACTGGTTTTGTTGTGATGGGTTTACTGATGCCGATCATAAAACTGTTATAAGGCAACAGCGGCACATAAGATTTTACAAAAGGCATCTGTATCCGTTGCTGGTAGGTAATAAACAGCTTAACCGGTTTGGCTGCCTGTGGGTTGATAATATAACCGGTCCCGACTCCCAAAGTGGCGATAGCCTGCATCCTGCCAATACCCTTATTGTTTTCGTATTCGCCATTTTCATTCAATTTCAATTTGGCTGTTGCCGGGATGGAGTGCATATAACCTCCACCAACTGCTGCGCTGGCGGAGAGCCTGTCGCTGAATTTGTAGCGATATCCAATATTGGCATATACAGGGATGCCATGTTGTACAAAACGGTGGAAGAAATAAGAAGTTTTCAGTTCCCAGAAATAATCATGTTTTTTCTTTATCGAGAAATTAATTCCCCAACCTGCTTCAATACCGGGGTGAAGATTTTCAGTAAACATTCCTGCCAGTTTACTAAACGGCATTGCTGATTGGGTATTGAATAACGCAATACTCTTGTATTTTTTTGATTGTGCTGTACTGATTGTTGACAGGAACAATACAGCAGCAATGATGAACAAATGTTTCATGGTTTCGTGTTTATAGTATAGTCGT
This sequence comes from Chitinophagaceae bacterium, assembly GCA_016786805.1. Classification (GTDB taxonomy): domain Bacteria; phylum Bacteroidota; class Bacteroidia; order Chitinophagales; family Chitinophagaceae; genus CADEDV01. Next base: position 6,863 of record JAEUVP010000225.1, read on the forward strand.
TATCGTTATTTATAAAGCCCGTGCTCCAGTTTCCCCAGATTTTTTGAAATATCTTTTTTAACCTCTTTTTTTTCAGCATAAGCTTGCTTGAGGAAAAGCAGGTTGCCATACATATCCATCGTTACCGGGTTAACGGTGGCAAACTGGTCGGTAGTTGCGTTATAGTGGTTCCATTTGCTCACATTTTCCCAGGCAGGTTTATAACAAACATCCCTGAATAATTTACGGCCCGGGTATCCTGCCACGGCTGCTTTCTTGAGAAAGAGACCTGGTTTGGTCATCACCCAGCTTTCGCAGGCATAAATATTTCCTTTGCCCAGTATTTCACCGATACCGATCATCAGTGAATCACCATTCATACGGGTAGTGTCTTTGTAATCAATGGAAGAACGGGTATAGGTGGCACCACCATAGCAGGAGCCTATAATGATCTTGGTATCTTCTCCCACATGCGGAGCCAGTTGTTGCAGCGGTTGTACAATCGTTGAATCTTTCAGTGTTTTATAACTGTACTCATCCTTGCCGATAAAAAATAAAGAGTACCCTTTTTTATACATACCGTGTGAATCAAACCAAAGGGTACCGATACGTCCATTATATTTTTCTAACCGGTACAGGATCTTGGCACTGGCTTGTTGCCCATCTTTTGCCACAATGGCTACAAATTTTTTCCGGCGAAACAGGCTTTTCAGTTTGGCCCTGAACACATTAAACCGGGAGGCCAGGTCCAGGGCACCCTTTTTTCGTTTACTGATCACAAAAAAATTAAGCTTCTTCTTTTTTTCTGTAATGGTTGTTGCCTTTGTCGCTTCTTCCGGGATGATACTGTCGTTATGCTGGGAGGATATATCCCCGGTGGCAGTGAGCAAACAAAATAATAGAATAGTTGCAGCTTGTTTCATGATTTTCGTTTTTGGTGATTAATTGCTTCCAAACAAAAATCAGTTACAGCTAAAGCGATTCATAACTGGAAAAACATGGATGGCATCAACGATCAGTAATTTTCCATTGATTTCCCATGCGTAGGGTAGCGGTAATTGGAAACCCGTTCTTAGCGGGAACATTTCCGGGCTACCTGCAATAATCCGTAATGAAGATTTTGGTTTTTACGGATTTTCCGTAATTTCCAAGAACACATGGAAACAAGCGAACTGCAACAACAGCTTTTTAACCACCTGAAAGAGAATTTGCCGCCACATCTATCCATGGTAGATGAATTATGCGACCTGCTCGACCTGAGTGCTGATAGTGTGTACCGCCGTATCCGGGGAGAAAAACCTATTACCCTGAATGAGCTGAAACAGATATGCGAGCACTACCATCTTTCGCTTGACCAGTTACTGCAATTGCAGACCAGTTCTGTACTTTTTGACGCTCCGGGTATGAATTCGGCCCCGGGGGAATTTGTTGATTATATGAAAGGGATGGTCATGCAATTCAAACATTTCAATTCCTTTCAAAACCGGGAAGTGCAATATCTCTGCAAAGATTCCACGATCTGGAATTTTTATTTGTTCCCGGCTATGGCTGCGTTTAAGACATTTTTCTGGTCCAAGACCATCAATAACCAGCCAGCACTGGCTAATAAATCATTTTCACTGGAGGAGTTCCCTTATACAGATTGTTATGAATTAGGGCAACAGGTGATACGGGAATACAATAGCATTCCAAGCGTGGAGTTATGGAACCTGGAAAGTTTACAAAGTACCATTAACCAGGTGGCCTATTACCAGGAAGCGGGATTATTCAAAAGCCAGCATGATTTTGAGGCGGTGGTCAGTTCGTTCCATCAGTTAATTGACCACCTGCAATTGCAGGCGGAGAAAGGAGTCAAGTTCATGCCGGGTGATAATGAAGTAAGTTACCGGTCACCCATCCAGTATTATGTGAATGAACTTATTTTGGGAAATAATACCATGATCATCACCCTGGATGGGAAGCCGCTTACCATGATCACTTATAGTGTATTTCATTACCTTTTTACCCGTGATGAACGGTTTGCTAAAAAAGTAGCCACTTCTTTCGATAGCCTTATCAGCCGCTCCACGCTGATCAGTAAAACGGGGGAGAAGAACCGGAACCGTTTCTTTAATGCGTTGCGGGAAAAAGTGAATGCGTTAGGGAAATAAAAAAACCCCTTCGAGGAGGTTTTTTTGTATATGTTGCGGATATGAAAAGGATATATTTCTTGATCATGATACCCAAACAGCGTTTTCCTTTCAGGAACTTAGTGAGGTTCTTATACAGGGCTCCCGTTATCACCGTCCCAGCAATCCATTTGTGAACAGAATTTGGTGCAAACATCATAGGTGGTACATATAGTTGTCCACCCACCTGTTCTGTTCCGGACCCGATGACATCTTGTTCTTGGCACGCAAACCCTTTGATAAGAAATGCAATGACATTGACTATTACCATTGCCACCAGCAGGACTCATTTCCCTGAAATTGGTGTCTTCATATGCAGGTGAAAATTCATCTGCGATATTATTATTACCAGGAAAATATTGAGGCGGAGATGAAACAGGTGTAGCCATTTTCATTTTTTGTAACATTTCCAGTAAGACCCTCACATATGCATTACCCTCTTCTGGTTCATTAAAATAAATTCGTACAAAGGGATGGTTGTGGTCGCGGCAGGGGATTTCATACAGGTACTCTATTTCGTGGATTAAGGAAAGAGGAACTGATATCCATTTCCCACATTGTTTTCCCGGGATAAAATGGAGTTCTTTCTTATCGTTATCGGACGATATTTTTATCATCCCTTCAACTGAAAATTTCTGAGTAAACTCATTTTTTTGCAGCCGGGTCATGAATTCATCCGGCAAATACTTTGTTGCTTTCATGATTAATGGTTTAATGGTTGGCCTACTCTGTTCCAGGTTTTCGGCGATCCCTGTTTTATAGCTATCGGGGAATGATATTTTTTTGTACCAGTTCTGCATGCAGGTCCCGGACCTTTTCTTTATTTCCTCCAATGATGAATTTCTTTTTGGCTACAGAACCAATGATCAAACCGACAATGGCTCCACCGGTACCGAATATCAATCCGCCGGCCACTGCTTTTTCACCAGCCGTCATAGCAAAAGCATTTCCTATTCCAATAAAGGCATCGGCAAAAGTGCCGGTATACGGGGTAATCGGATCATCGCCGCTGATAAAGCCACTGACTATACCGGTTAATGCACCCACTCCAAAGCCGATCAGCATACCTTTCAGCCCTGCATTTTTCCTCTTTAAACTTATTGCGTGAACCTGGTCTGCCGGCACTGTGAAAGAGCCGGTTGGTTGTAATAACTGATCATACCGGGTCCGGAGGTCTTTGACATCTTTTAATAACACTACCTGGCTGTCGTTGACCTGGTAAAGCCAGCCTTGCTGTGTCTTTCCGTCAATGGTTTTGATCGTTGCTTTGTAAGGCCCTTTTTTGACTGCGGTTTCCGGTGCGGTAACAAGCGAATCTGTTTGAGCGATTGTTTGAATGACTAACAGGATGATGGGCAGAAGAGCAGTAACCTTTTTCATTCTAGTTGGGTTTGGTGGTGAATTGTGTTGACCATTCAAACCTATGGTTACCTTAAAGTGATTCATAACGGCTTTTTACTGTAACTGATGGTGAATTGGTAACCAGCACTAATACCAAATGGAAATCAGGTCTGCTTACTTGATAATTGCAAAAAATCAGGTTACTTTTAGAGAAAGGGTGATATACTGCAAAACAGGGTCAGCAGCATTTGCAATATTTACTAAAACTAACTAACATGGAACCACAGGCAGTTCAGCAGGTGTTCTTTAACCACATTAAAAACATTCTCCCGCATCACCTGTCCATCGTGGATGAAGTGGCCCGGTTACTGAATATCAGTAATGACAGTGCTTACCGTCGGATGCGGGGCGACAAACCGCTGACTTTTGAAGAAGTGCAGAAACTATGTGTTCATTTTAATATTTCACTCGATAGTATTTTTCATCTTCATACGGATAATTATATTTTCTCTGGTAAGATGGTAAGTGCGGCTAATTTCAATTTCGAGCTGTATCTGAAAAAAATGCTGGCGGATATCGAGATGATCAGGTCGTTTGAAGGGGCAGAGCTCTATTTTGTAAATAAAGATATACCGCTCTTTCATCATTTCCAGATACCTGAACTGGCGGGGTTCAAGTTTTTCTTTTTCATGAAAACCATACTCAGCTACCAGGAATTTAATAATCAAAAATTCTCCGTGGAAAAAATACCGGAGTCGCTGAAAACAATTGGCAAGAAGATCGCCGAGACCTATTGCCAGGTCTCTTCAACAGAAATATGGAACATTGAAGGGATCGATACTACGTTGCAACAGGTCGATTATTACCGCGACAGCCATGCTTTTGAAAAGCGGGAAGATGTGATCAGGATTTATGACTGCATGCACCAGGTACTTGATCATGTTGAGAGCCTTGCAGCGGCAGGAAAAAAATACCCGTTATTCCTGAATGAGAACTGGGGTGGTGCCAATTATAAGTTGTACAATAACGAAGTCTTTTTGGGGGATAACACCATATTGGTAGATGCAGGAAGTTTTAAACTGGCATTTATCAATCATAGTGTGATCAATTATATGGCCACCCGGAATATTGATTTTTGTAATCATATCCACCAATCTATCCAGAACACCATGCAGCGATCCCTGCTGATCAGTTCCACCGGGGAAAAAGAAAGGGTCAGGTTCTTTAACCAGATGAGGGAAAACATCAACCGCCGCAAACGGGTGGCCGAACAGATGGATTACTGATAGCTACTCTTGTCTTACATTTGCGACAGAATAATATTCATGACTGAATCCCCTGTTATTAAACTTATTGAATGTCCCCGTGATGCCATGCAGGGATGGAAGAGGTTTATCCCAACGGAGAAAAAAATTGAATACCTTGATGCTTTATTAAAGGTGGGTTTTGATACGATCGACTTTGGAAGTTTTGTATCACCCAAAGCCATTCCACAGATGGCAGATACAGAGGAGGTCATCAAAGGCCTTGACCTTTCTTCCACCACATCAAAATTGCTTGCCATCATTGCCAATTACCGGGGGGCTGAAGCAGCCAGCGTTTTTGAAGCGATCCATTACCTGGGATTCCCTTTTTCCGTTTCGGAAACATTTCAGCAACGAAATACGAATTCATCCATTGAAGAGTCGCTCGGACGGGTGGAGGACATACAAAATCTGTGTGTAAAGACCGGGAAAGAACTGGTCGTTTACATTTCCATGGGGTTCGGTAATCCTTATGGCGATCCTTATGACGAAGAGGTGGTGTTTGAATGGGTGAACAAACTGGTGGCCATGGATATTGGTATTATTTCGCTGGCTGATACTGTAGGCATAGCCACTCCTGCACAAGTATATGATATGACAAGCTACCTGGTTGAATCATTGCCGGGAATAGAAATAGGCGTTCACCTGCATTCCACACCCGGTAACTGGAAGGAAAAGCTGGATGCCGCTGCCAGGGCTGGCTGTAAAAGATTTGATGGTGCCTTAAAAGGAATTGGCGGCTGCCCGATGGCAGATGATGAATTAGTGGGTAATATGAATACGGAATTAATGATCGGTTATTTTGAAGCAAAAGGCATATTGCCCGGTTTGAATAAAGAAGCATTGACGGAGAGTCTCCGGATAGCCGG
>JAEUVP010000231.1 GCA_016786805.1 Chitinophagaceae bacterium
GCGAATAAAGCAATAAAAAAACCAATGATCATCGACGGTTCTTTGATTAGTACTTCCAGGGAACTGGCAGCCACTCCTTCGATCTCGAACACATCAGAGTTCATTCTCGAGATCAGGTCGCCTTTATGCTCTTTGGTAAAAAAACCCATGTGCAGGTGATTGATCTTTTCAAACAAGGCTTCCCGGATTCTTTTCACCAACAAGGTCCTGGCTTTGATCAGGGTGCGTTGTGCCAGGTACCGGAACAGGTTGGCCAGCAAGACGGCGCAAACAATTACGGCAGTGATAAAATACAATGCATATGCAGGGTTGATGGCTTTAAGCCGGTAAACCTGGTAATAGAAAATATCTTTTATGAACCCGCCTGAAACAGAAAAAGCCGGGGCTTTCAGTGTTTCAGTACCAGCGCCGGAATCGAATAATATATTCAATAAAGGAATGATCAGTGCAAACTGGAATATGCTGAACACTACTGCCAGTAAAGTGAAAAAAGCAAAAGGGATCACAAACCACCGGTAGGGCCGGGCATAAGCGAGGAGACGTCGGTATACTTTCATGCGTAATTGGTATCAAAGATATTTTAATAAAGTGACCGGTACACGTCCAGGTATTCGGAAGCCGATTTATGCCAGCAAAAACTATGACCTCTTTCTTTGATCATTTCGCTAAGGCCATTGGCGGTATATTTTTTCATCCCACTATTGAATACCTGCTGCATATGATCAGCATTAAAATCACGAAAATAAAATGCTGCATCGCCTCCAATTTCAGGTAAAGCAGTTCTGTCAGATAAGAACAGCGGTTTGCCACAGCTCATAGCTTCCAGCACAGGCAAACCGAAGCCCTCTGAAATAGACGGGAAGGCAAAAGCCCGGCAATTATTGAAATACCATGATTTTTCTGTTTCTGTGATACTTCCCAGTAACCTCACATTGCTTTCCACCCCCAATTCCCGTGATCTTTCCTCGATAAAGTACCGGTAGTTGGCATCGTCATTCTTTCCTGCTATCAGTAGCTCCATCGTATTGCTTTTTAATAAAGGGAGCAGCACATGGAAATTCTTTTTCCTGTTCATTACACCAATAGAGAAAAGAAAAGGCTTTTTGGGTTTGTAGGATTTTGCTGTCAGCCCCGGGGAAAGTAACAGGTTGGACCCGTTGTGGATCACATAGAGGGGTTTGTTTTTGATATCGCAATGTTGCAATACATCTTTCTTGCTGAATTCAGAAATACACACAATAGCGTCTGCCCGGTTGATCAGGCCCTGCAGGTAACGCAGGTATTTTTGTTTCTTGGATCCGGACTTTTTTTCGTCGTATAAAAAATTGAGGTCGTGAACAGAAAGTACCACCCTGATCTTTTTATTCAGCAATGGCATATAATGCGTATTCTGGTACGTGGCATGCCAGATATCAAACGAGCTGAAGGGGGGAAGTACGAATTTATGCAGCGGATTTTGTGTAATATGGTTGGCGTTGCTATATGACCAGTCCTGTTCACCTGGCGGGGTATAAAAAAATAACTGCTCGTTTTGCAGGCGGATGTTCTTTTCCAGGTATTTGCCCAGGTTCCTGCAGTAGTGATAGAGACCGGTATCCGGGTATTTCATTCTTTCACAATCAAAAATGATCTTTTTCATCGTTTCCGGGCTTTGAATGTTTATAAAAGTATTCAAAAACCATTCCCGTTCCTGGTTATTGAAGTTGCCATATAGTATGGCCGGGTCTGCCAAACTATAGGTAAATACAGAATAGCCGAATGTAACCAGTATTATTCAGGTGGAATGAAAAATCAGGGGCTTGTTGAGATTTTGTGTACGAATCTTCTGACAACTGAATCAAGCAGGCCATTGCCGATGAAGTAGATTTTTTTTGTCCCTGTTAGTTATTTAATTTCACTGATCATCAATCTTTCGGTTACAAAGCTGCAATCTCCTTCCACTAAGAATTTTACCTGTAAGCTTTCAGTTCAATGAAAAGGATCATACTCGACTGCGACCTGATGAAACATCCCAATTCAGGATTATATCATTATTGCCTCAACCTGGGATATTATACACAGAAGCTGCTGGCAACTGACAGAACAGCCGCTATCTCCTTTTATGTGCCCCCGGCTGAGGTCAATTCATTCGGGCCTTCGGGCAACTGTATTGTAGAGAAAAAAAGCCTCTGGAATTTTTTCCGGTCGCCTGTAAAAAGCTGTGATATATGGCATGCCCCTTTTCAGTCCGGCAGGGTGATTCCAGATAAAAAAAGAAACCCGGCTACCAAAGTATTGCTGACCATTCATGACCTGAATGCTCTGCATGAAGGAAAGCCGGCGGAGGAGCAACGAAAGAGCCTGGCTCATACACAATCCCTGATTGATAAGTCTGATGCTATTGTGTGCATTTCAGAATTTTGTAAAAGTGATGTATTGAACAACTGTGATGTTAACAATAAAGCTGTTTATGTTGTACATAATGGCACCCATAAAGTACACCCGCCTTCATTAAACGGGCATTCGTATCGCCCATCCCGGCCTTTTTTATTTGGTATGGGATATGTAAATGCTAAAAAAAATTTTCATGTGCTGGTACCACTGCTGCAAAACGAAGGGATTGAATTACTGGTAGCAGGACACCTGGATGACCCGGCTTATATAGAACAAATAAAAAAGGATGCTGCTTCACTTGGCGTAGCTGACCGGCTTCATCTGCTGGGACCTGTTTCAGAAGGGGAGAAAGGTTGGTACCTTCAGTACTGTCTTGCCTATGTTCATCCTTCCCTGGCAGAGGGATTTGGGGCACCGGTGGTGGAAGCGATGCAGTTTGGAAAACCTTTATTTCTTGCTGCGCTTACCTCGCTTCCGGAAATCGGGGGGGACGCTGCTTTTTATTTCAGGTCTTTTGACAAAGAACATATGCAAAAGGTTTTTTATGAAGGTATGATACGGTATGATAAAGATGGAATGGAGCATACGATCAGGAAAAGAGGAATGCAATTTGACTGGAATGAGAAGGCAAAGGAGTATTTGAAAATTTATCAATCACTTTACTAAAACAGTGCAGATGGAAGAGCGGAAATGGAATACTTCGTTGGTATATGATTCAGGAAAACGAAAATCTGAATTGTGTAAGGCAAAAGATATGCAGGCGGGCTGGTACCAGCGTTGGTGCAGGGAATTGAATGAAAAACCCAAATTTCACCGCAAGCAATGGGAATTTATTTGGGTAATGCAAGCCTTGTGGGAGAGAGGCTGTATTCAAAAAGGGAAAAAGGGGCTGGTATTCGCTGTCGGCACCGAACCAGGGCCTTCCATTTTTGCCAACTACGGGTGTGATATATTGGCTACAGATATTTTCCCGGAAAAAGGAAAAGCAATGGGTTGGACAAATGCTGACCAGCTCTGCTTTGGTATTGAATCTTTAAATACAAGAAAATTATGTGATGATGATATCTTGCGAAAACATATATCCTACAGGCCGGTGGATATGAATGACATTCCCGGAGATCTCACTGGGTTTGATTTCAACTGGTCCAGTTGCTCATTTGAACATTTGGGAACGATTGAAAAAGGAATAAAATTCCTTAAAAACCAATTAACGACATTGAAGCCGGGTGGCTGGGCTGTACATACCACTGAGTTTAATGTTTCTTCCAATGAGAAAACGATTGACGATGCTGATACAGTTATCTTCCGAAAAAAGGATATTGATAAACTGGTAGCGGAACTAAGGATGGCCGGTCATTTTGTAGAAGAACTGGATTATTCATTTGGAGGCTTGCCGGAGGATTTTATGGTCGATATTTTTCCGCATCGCCAGGATGTGCACCTGAAACTTCAATTGAATGAATTTGTGGTAACCTCCATCGGGCTGATCATTCAGAAAAGGAAAAGAGGTATTTTACAGGGCTGGTTTAAATAGTACAGAATGGGTTCCATCAGCCGGTTTAACTTAAGTAAGATAGCTGCGGATTACAATTGTCTCAATTTCGTGGAGACAGGTACCTGGAAAGGCGATGCGGTGGCGTATGCTTTGCAAACAAACTTTGCAACAATCATATCGGTTGAGATAGTACCGGGGATAGCCGCCGAAGCACAAAAGCGATTTCAGCACAATAAAAACGTCAGGATCATGGAAGGCAATAGTGTATCTGTCCTTTTTAAGGAGTTACCCTTATTGCAGGGCAATTGTATTTTTTGGCTGGATGCCCATTTCCCCGGGGCTGAAGAGGGAATAAGCAGGTATGATGCAGAAACTAATGAGGACAGAAGATTACCGCTGGAAAAAGAGATCGAAATCATAAGAACAAGGCGGTCTTATTTTAAGGATATATTAATTATTGATGACCTCCGGATCTATGAAGAGGGGCCTTTTGAGAACGGAAATGCACCGGAAGACACTTTGCCAAAAGGAGACAGGAGTATTGGTTTTGTAACCCGTCATTTTGGTGCCACACATCATATCAGCCGGCTTTACCGGGATGAAGGCTATCTTATTTTAACTCCAATTCATTCCTGGACAACCGGTCAAAGTAACCCGGAGCAATACTTAACTTAAGTCAAGTTGAAAACACCTGATTAGTTCCTGCTCAAAATACTTTTTTGACAGTCCTTTCTTCTGAAAAAGTTAGCTATTATCTTTACCGGATACAGCATTTTACTAAATCTAAAGATGAAAATGATGCATAAACTATGTTTGTTGTGTGTGCCTGTTTTTTTCTTATGCACTCTTCCTGCCCTTTCGCAAACTGTTGCGGAAGAAGATGTATCTACCGCACTATCCCTGAAAAGAAAATTCAAGGATGAACCTTATGCTGCTGTTAGTATGACGCAGCGCTACACGTTTGAAAAAGGTAAAAACGAATTCAAGCAACCGGTTGTAACAGTAAAGGAAGAGGGGTCCGTGGAATTTATCGGACTAAAAGATATTGCCCTCTTCCAGTATTATAAATTTCACAACCGGTTTATCCGGCTTAAATCGTTTTACCGCTATGATAAATTTGTCCGCAAGTATTCATTAACCGGTAAAAGAGGGTTTGACCGGTCTGTAACTGATGATAATATATTCTTTGATGACAGCCGGGTGCAATTATATTCATTTCGTTTTTTGCAAAAAGGAAAAATGGCGAAGCTGACCTGGGAAAATGAATACACTGATGGTAAATACCTGACCAGGAATTTCTTCAACGAGTATTTCCCGGTAGCTGAAAAAATTATTGAGTTTGAAGTGCCCAATTGGCTGGATATTTCTTTTATTGAAAAGAACTTCGGGAAATTCAAAGTGGAAAAATCGAAGGTACCCTCAGGGAAATACACGCTGTATACATTTAAAGTAAAGAACGTGGAAGCCGTTAAAAGCGAATACCGGGATTTAGGTATTGCTTATACAGAACCACATATATTAATTCAACTGAAATCCTTTGATAATGATGGGCAGCGGGTCAATCTTTTCCAGGGCACCAAAGACTTATATGCATGGTATTCGCATCTCTACAATCTTGCGGGGAATGATGTTAGTTCTTTAAAACAGCAGGTGACATCATTGATTACCGGAAAAAAAACAGATGAAGAAAAGATCAAAGCGATCTATTACTGGGTGCAGGATAATATTCGTTACATCGCTTATGAAGATGGGTTTTCGGGATATATACCAGCGAAAGCACAGGATGTGCTCAAGGAAAAATATGGTGATTGCAAAGGGATGGCGAACCTCCTGGCTGAAATGCTGAAGATCGCCGGCTATGATGCCCGCTTTACCTGGATAGGTACCCGGCATATTCCTTATGATCACAGTGTGCCGGTGATGTGTGTGGACAATCATGCCATTACAACCTTGTATTTTAAAGGGAAAGAATATTTTCTTGATGGTACAGAAAAATATGCACCGTTTGGCGAAAATGCATTTCGTATACAAGGGAAATCGGCATTAATTGAAAAAGGCGAAACCTTTGACGAGAAAAAAGTTCCGCTGAGCACTGCCACGGAAAATAAGATCAAAACAACAGCAAGCCTTATACTAAGTGAAGGGTCACTAAAAGGCCATGCAAAAATTACGTTGACAGGTGAGGAACGTAAGGATTTTCATAACGGGTTTCAAAGTATGCCGAAGCATGCCCAGCAGGATTTCCTGAAAGAAATGTTGGAATTTGGTAACAGTAACCTTACGTCTTCCAATATTAAGAACAGCGACCTGTTAAACAGGGAAATTCCCGTGGAAGTGGAAGGTGATATTGACCTTACTAATAATATCAATGCGATCGGTGGAAGCCAGTACCTGAGTATTGACTTCTTTCCAAAAACTCTTCGGAGTTTTATGCCCGGCCCCAAGCGAACTAGAGGGTATGACTTTGAAAGTATTTTTTCTTACGAAGATGATATTGAGCTGACTATTCCTGCCGGGAAAAAGTGTATTGACCTTCCTGCCAGCCTGGTAATGGATAATCCCGGTTATTCTTTCAGCGGAACGTATGAAGTGGTCGGCAATAAAGTAAAGCTGAAGAAAATACTTACAATAAAAGACAGTGTGATCCCCGCCACGGACCTGGCCAACTGGAAGACCTTCCTGGAAAAACTGAAAGAGTTTAACAGTTATCTGTTAACCGTAACCAAATAATCAATTCAAATTACAGTCTATGGACTTTATGAATAAATATATAAAATGGAGAAGCGTAGTGCTTGCTTTGTTTGCATTGGCAGGCCTGGCTACAGCAGGGTATGCCCAAGAGATCATTGACGAGGACTTCATTACTGTATTGGGAGAAAATGCCCGGGAAGTACTGAATGAAACGGATGCTGATTTTTCAGTGAACGCAATTCCGGTTAAATGGAACGAAGAATCGGTGGTGGCAATTGGCTATAAAAAACATATCCTGTTCGATAAAAAAAGGTCGGGTTTGCTGGGGGGTAAAGAAAACCTGGTGCTGATTGAACGAAAAAGAATGAAGCTGAAATTGCTGGATAAAACAGCGGTAGATAATTTTTCTGAATTGTATTTCCGGTACAGCTCCAAATTTGATGGATTCGGTGCCGTGATCCATAAACCGGATGGCACCAAAAAGGAAATACAATTGACCAAGGCAGTGAGTATTGAAGACAATGATAAAGTGCCGGAATTCTTTAAAAGTTTTTTTGATCAGAATGTGAGTAACCGGAATGAGTATTATAAAGTGCCGGTAGCGGATCTGCTGCCCGGTGATATTCTGGAGTTTGCATCACTGACTAGCAGTACGTTGAATGTGAAGAAGACGCCTTATTACCAGTTTGACCCACAGTATGAATTATGCCAGAAAGGAATGCCGGTTATGAAGCATAAGATCATCATTGAAACGGATAACAATTCTTTTGTTACAGCCAGAAGTATTAATGGAGCCCCCGAGTTTCAGCAGTCTTCCAACGGGGATTTCAATGTATATACCTGGCAGGATGAGAACAGGGAACGATTAAAGGATGTGAACTTTGTGAATGAATATATGGTGCTACCACTGGTAAAATTCCAGATCACTTACACTGATGGCCGTGAGATCAAGTATTTATTTGCCGGCACCAAGGGGCAGATAAAAAACACCTTTGACATGGCAGAGATCGGCAGAAAGGCCTATGCAAACTATACAGGTGTTGGCAATAGTTGGGTCTATGGGGCCAGTGGAGCAACAGTGGATGCCATATCAAATATGCTATGGGGTAAGCTTAAGGCGAATGGTGGTAAAGATGTGCCGGAGGATAAATTTATTGAGATGGCGTATTATTATATACGGCATACCCAGGTGTTCAATAATTTTTATTATTCTGACAAGCAATTCTGTTATTTACTCGGACAACTGTTATCCGCCCGGAAAATATCTTCTGAGATCATTGTTACAACGCCCAATAACCTTACCTCACCGGCCAATCTTTTATTTGAGAGTGAATTATCCTGGTGCCTGCGGGTAAAAAATAAATATATTTTCAGGGCTACTGAACATTCAAATTTATATGATGTAGATGAAACCATGACCGGGAATGATGGGTACAAACTACCCGTGAGTGCAAAGGAACAAACAGAAGCGGTGAAGATCAGCGATGTGAAACCAGAAAACAGCAAAAGTCTTTTCCAGTTTTTTGTAACGGTAGATACTTCTCTGAAATGGTTGAATGTTGAACGAACCACTGCGTATACAGGTATCCA
>JAEUVP010000238.1 GCA_016786805.1 Chitinophagaceae bacterium
TTTTTGCAGATATAGAACAAGTAAGCAGTTAGTGTGTGAAAGGTTGCCAGCAATGGCAACCTTTTTATATATGGTCAATGATGAGCAGGAGGGTGTTGTACACCTGTTGCAGTTGTTCAGCAGTAATACAATAAGGCGGCATAATATAAACCGTGTTGCCCAGTGGCCGGAGGAATACATGCTGCTGCAAGGCCAGCTGCATGGTTTCTTCTTTTACTTTATTGAGGTATTCTTTTTGATCGGAATGAAATTCAAAAGCCAGGATAGTGCCCAGGCTGCGGGCATTCATCACTTTCGGGTGATGAACGATCTCTTGTACGAATTGCCGGTTAGAAACAGTGATACTTTCTATGCTGTCCATACAGCTTTCCTGTTGCAGCAGGTCCAGGCTGGCTAATGCCGCTGCACAGGCGATGGGATTGGCAGTATAGGAATGTCCGTGAAAGAAAGTTTTATACAGGTCATCCTGCAGGAAGGCATCGAATATTTTTTGGGTACAGGCGGTGATCGCCAGGGGAAGGCTTCCGCCTGTCAATCCTTTGGACAAACAAATGAGATCCGGTTTATGATGCAGGTATTCCGAGGCAAACAGGTTACCTGTTCTCCCAAAACCGGTCATCACTTCATCTGCAATACATAGTACTTCATTTTGCTTCAGCTGGCAGATGAGTTCGTTCAGCCATGCTGCTTCATACATATGCATGCCACCGGCTCCCTGTACTAAGGGTTCGTAAATAAAACAGGCGATCTCTTCATAAGGTAACTGCGGAAGAGATAAGGAAGCGTTGGGTTCAATGAAGATCACTTCAAACAGGTAATTATCGAAAGCCATGGTAAAAACCCCTCTTTCACTTACACTCATGGCTCCGAATGTATCTCCATGATAGGAGTTTCGTAATGCCAGTATTTTGTTTCTTTTCTTTTGCTCCTTATTCCGGTGAAATTGGATGGCCATTTTCAAGGCTACTTCCACCGCAGTGGAACCATTATCTGAATAAAAGGCTTTTGAAAATTGACCTGGCAACAGGGGTAATAATCGTTCTGCTAATTGTACCGCCGGTTCATGGGTACAGCCGGCAAAGATCACATGCTCCAGTTGCCGGGCCTGTTCATATATTTTTTCAGCAATATAAGGATGGGCATGCCCATGAATATTGGTCCACCAGCTGCTGATGGCATCAATGTATTTATTCCCTTTTTCATCCACCAGGTAAACGCCTTCTCCTTTAGCAATAGCCAGCAGGGGGGCAGCTGTTTTATGCTGGGTATAGGGATGCCAGATAACGGATTGATCCCTCTCAGCCAGTGTTTTGATCAGTTCGGTTGACAAAGTATAGTTTTGAATTGTCAAAACTATTAGCTTGGGGGCAAACCCGGAAAGAATTTTGATGATTACCCGGTGCAACGAACAATAAGACAGAATTGTCAGTCAACATGATTCAGCGATTATGGATGAACGCCAACTGGTAAAAGACTGCCTGAAGGGAAGGCCCGAGGCGCAGCGGCAATTGTATGAGCGGTTTGCTAAAACGATGCTCGGGGTTTGCTATCGCTATACCCGGTCGCTGACAGATGCTGAAGATGTGTTGCAGGAAGGCTATGTAAGGGTGTTTACCGGGCTAAAACAATACAAATTTGAAGGGGAGTTAGGTGCCTGGGTGCGCCGGGTGATGGTAAATACAGCGCTGAATTACCTTAAGCGGAACCGCAAATACCGGGACGAAATGTTTTTTACTGATCAGCAGCCATTGCTGCACCCGGTTGCCGGCAGTGATCCTGTTATACACCTGCAGGCCAAAGAACTGGCCGACCTGATCCGCCAGTTGCCGCATGGCTACCAGACGATCTTTAACCTGCATGCCGTGGAAGGGTATTCCCATGTTGAAATAGGAGAGATGCTCGGGATCAGTGATGGCACTTCCCGTTCACAATATGCAAGGGCCCGTGCCCTGCTGATTAGCTGGCTTGAAGAAATTTCCGTTGAAAAAAAAATTAAGAATTATGCCGGTCAATGAATTTGAGCAACAGGTGCAGCAAAAATTGGAGGAGCTGCAACTACAACCTTCCGGCGAAGTGTGGGAGGAAGTAGAAAAACGTATCCAAAAAGAAAAGAAACGCCGGAGAGTGATCTTCTGGTGGCTGTTCCCACTTTTGTTGTTAGGCGGCGGGGCAGCGGTATATATATATAATGATAAACAAGAAGAACTGACAATTACTGAACAAACCCTTAACCCGCAAACAACTGAAAACAGCGACAGCGATAAAAGCAAAAAAAATAACATCAATAACAACGAACTGAATAATAATACTACCAGTACAGATAAAGAAAATAATCCGCCTGCTCCAGAACAAACCACAGGCATCAACGAAGAAAAGATCGGCACTGCTGGTAAGGAAACCATGCCCGTGCCGGTACAATCATCTGCAATAACTGTTAAAGCGGCAGGCATCAGCAAAAAGAAAAATACGGGTATTAAAACCAGCAGTAACAGGAATAGTGAAGAAAGTATGCTGACAACTATCGTTTCTGCCGGTAAGCAGAAAAAAGGGCAACCTGTAAATGAAAAAACTGAAATAGTTGATAATATTCCGGGTGCAACGGAAGAAATAAAAATTCAACCAGTAACTGATGAGCTGAAACCGCTAGTAACAAGTGGAAACGATATCGTCACTGCGGACGATAAAAAAGATACAGCAGCCCAGGTGCTAGCTGAAGTTAAAAAAGAGCCGGAAGCGGAATTAGTTCCTGCGACCGGACAAGCAAAGAAACCGACAGGGAAAAAAAACAAATGGGAATTTGGTGTTCATGCAGCAGCAGGTGCGTCCGGGGTAAGCGAAGGCATATCTTTTTTTGATGCACAAAAAAGTGCGGATGCTCTCAGCAGTCCCGGCGGGCAATTCAATATGGCGGGCCCGTTGTC
Source organism: Chitinophagaceae bacterium (assembly GCA_016786805.1). Lineage (GTDB taxonomy): Bacteria > Bacteroidota > Bacteroidia > Chitinophagales > Chitinophagaceae > CADEDV01. The sequence goes on from JAEUVP010000238.1 coordinate 2,922, forward strand.
TCCTGTCACTGCGGCTGCACCACAAAACAGTTTTTACTGGCAGGCAGGTGTGTATGCAAAAAGAAAACTGTCAAGGAAAACAGCTGTTTCAGCAGGGCTTGATTTTTCAGCCTATACCACTGTCCGGGCTACCGGGGTATTTATCGAAACGTCAAGGATGGTGAATAATGGGCTGAGTAATTTTACAGTAGCTGACTATTATTACAGCGGTACTTCTTATAGTTATAAGAACAGGTATTACTTCCTGCAAGTGCCTGTTTCTTTTCACTGGCAATTCAATAAAGGAAGAAAACTTCCTCTAGAATGGCAGAATGGCCTGTCAGCCGGCTGGATGACTAACACTAATGCATTGGTATATAGTCCTGCTTCCAATGTTTTCTTTAAGGATAACTCTTCTTTCAATAAATTTCAACTGGCTTACCAGTCCGGCATTAGTGCCAGGTTCTTCAATACGGCAAAACATCCGCTGACCGCTGGCTTTGTTTTCAATTATCATCTCAGTAAACTGGAGAAAGTCAAATCAACGGATGGTAATCATCTTGCATCTTTTGGGCTACGTCTTGGCTGGGTATTAAAAAAATAATACAGCAGGCGCAACGCTGTTCTTTGCACTGTTGTCAGTGATGAAAACCAAGTTTATGAGAAAATATTTTTCATTGCTGCCTGTAACTGTATTGTTACTGTCTTTCATGGCTATCATTTTACCAGCTTGTGTAAAAGATAAATGTACCAGCCGGTATTCTTACTGGGAGCCTGTCTACAGAACAAAAGCAGAGGTAAGGGCAAATATTAAGAATAATGCAACCAAAGACATTGAACGGCCTGGTAAGATTTATATCCGCGGCAATTATATTTTCCTGAATGAAGTAGACAAAGGCGTTCATATCATTGATAACAGTAACCCCGCTGCCCCCCGGCAGGTGTCTTTTGTTGATATTCCCGGTAACCTGGATATGGCTGTAAAAGGCAATATACTGTATGCCGACTTTTATACCGACCTCGTTGCGAT
>JAEUVP010000249.1 GCA_016786805.1 Chitinophagaceae bacterium
CCAGCACATTTTGCAAAAACATAAAAGTGCTGTCCTTACCTGCACAAAAAATATCATCAAATACACCCCAGGTTTCCTGAACCAGTTTTATTGCTCCCTGGTTTTGCAGCAGTTTACTCATTGCCGAAGCATTAGCAGGCATAGCAGTAGGTTTATCAGGAAAACAGCTTAACCAGGGATAGGCAGCAATGGCTGCAGAAGAATGGCCTGGCAATTCAATTTCAGGAACAACTGTGATATTTCTTTGTGCTGCATACGCAACAACTTCCTTTACTTCATCCTGTGTATAAAAGCCGCCATAACGAAGGTTGCTATTATGCGTACCCGGATAACCACCAACGATAGTACCATTACGGTAAGCCGCTTTTGTTGTTAATTCAGGATATTTTTTTATTTCAATACGCCAGCCCTGGTCTTCTGTAAGGTGCCAATGAAAATAATTGAATTTGTAGGTAGCCATAAAGTCAATATATTTTTTTACAAACGAAACAGGATAAAAATGGCGGCCCACATCTAAATGCATACCCCGATATTTGAAACGGGGATAATCTGTAATGCTCAGGCAGGAAATTTCAAATTTTGTGCTTGTGTTACCCAACGGAAATAATTGAAGAAGCGATTGTATGCCGTAAACAATACCTGCCTTTGAGTTAGCTTTAACAGTTATTTTTTGGGGTAGAATTTCCATTTTATAACCTTCATCACCAATGGCTGCTATTTTTTCAATACTCAACTGAATGGTTGTTGGCCGGGGTACATTTACAGGCAATGCAATGCCTATGCTACTTTTCAACTGTGCATTCAAATATTCAATAGCAAATTTTATATCTTTTTGTTGCACATTGTATTGAATGGATGTGTTACCTGACAATATAAAATTGCCCTGCTGATACTGTATTGATACCGGCTGCGGAATAATATTTACAGGTTGTTGGGCAAAGCCTGAAAAAGGGAAACCCAGAAGTAGAAAAATAAGTTCTTTCATTTTTTATGATGTTTTATAAATTAGTAAAGAATGTAAATGCTATGGTATAATCTTCTCTAAAAATGCCATCTTACAAAAGCTTCCATCGCTTCGTATTCTGCCAGGCCAAGTTTATTATAGAGTTCGGCAGTGGCCTTGTTTCTTTCTTCTGCCCGTTGCCAAAATTCCCGGCTGTCGGTTCCCTGAAAAACCACTCCATCTTTTTGCGACTGGTGTTTGAAAATTCCGTATCGTTTTTTCAAAACCTGTTCAGGGCTCATAGGCACAGCCATTTCAATAGCGTCAATATCCCACTCAGCCCAGGCACCTTTGTAAAGCCACAACCAGCAGTCTTTCATAAACTCAAGATGTTTAATATTGGCTATTGCAGCAAAAATTCCATCGAGGCAAACTTTATGTGTACCATGTGGGTCGGCAAGGTCGCCGGCAGCAAATATTTGGTGCGGTTTTATTTGTTGTATCAAGGAAGCAATAATAGTTACATCATCTTCTCCAATAGGGTTCTTTTCAACTGTACCCGTTTCATAAAATGGCAGGTTGAGATAATGTATATTTTCGTCGGGTACTCCTACAAAACGGCAAGTGTTTCTTGCTTCACCTTTTCTTATCAAGCCTTTTACAAACCGTAATTCCTTAATATCTGGTTCACCATTTTTCTTTTGTTTCAGAAAAGAATCCGAGTTGTTAAATATTCTCTCTGCATCGGGTGAGTTAATTTGAAATTGCTTATTAAAGTCTTTTACAAATTCAACAAAGCGAAAAGCTTCATCATCAGCCACGGCAATATTGCCACTGGTTTGATAGGCCACATGTACTTCATGCCCCTGGTCGGCCAGCCGCTGAAATGTGCCGCCCATCGAAATAATATCATCATCAGGATGCGGACTGAAAATAAGAACCCGTTTTTTAGAAGGTGATGACCTTTCAGGACGGAATGTGTCATCTGCATCTGGTTTACCACCAGGCCAGCCTGTAATAGTGTGCTGCAGCCAGTTAAATACTTTTATATTAATGTCATAAGCGTTGCCATGCAAAACCAGCAAACTGCTTAATCCATTTTCGTTGTAATCGTTGTTTGTAAGTTTTAGTATTGGCTTTTCGCATGATAAGGCAAGATGAATAACAGCTTTCTTTATCATTTGCTTTGTCCATTCCACATCTTCAGTTAACCAGGGTGCTTTTTTTCTGGTAAGTAATGCAGCGGCTGCATCATCCAAGACAAAAGAAATATTTTGATGTGCCTGTAAATAAGATGCCGGAACAAACTCTGAGACCGGCCCTTCAACAGCTAGCTTGATAATATCGGCTTTTCTTTCGCCCCATGCCAGCAACACTATTCGTTTTGCATGGAGTACGGTATTTACTCCCATGGTAATTGCCTTACGGGGTACATTAGCTATGCCGGAGAAATCTATCGCTGCGTCTGAACGGGTTATCCTGTCAAGCGTTATAAGGCGGGTAACCGAACTGATGTGTGAGCCCGGTTCATTAAAACCGATATGTCCATTGCGGCCTATGCCCAAAAGTTGAAAATCAATACCCCCGGCGTTTTGAATTTTCTTTTCATACTGTTCGCAATGTTGTTTAATATTCTCCAAGGTAATTTGCCCGTCTGGTATATGGCAGTTGGCAGGGTCAATATCTATGTGACTAAACAAATTTTCCTGCATAAAGCTTTTGTAACTCTGTATTGATTCGCCAGAAATGGGGTAATACTCATCAAGGTTAAAACAAATAACATTTTTAAAACTGAGGCCTTGTTGCCGGTGCTTCCGTATCAGTTCCTGGTATATTTTTTTGGGAGTGGAGCCAGTGGCTAAACCCAATACAGCATTTGTTCCCTCTTGTTGCTTTACACGAATTAAAACTGCTATTTCGGCAGCAATCGTTTTGCAAGCATCATTGACATCGTCAAATATTGTTACGGGTATCTTCTCAAAAGATGTAAATGGGTGATGTATTTGAATGTCTGTTATCATATTTTTAATTGTGTTATTTTAATCTTAGTTCTTTTATATAAAAAAGGCCAAGTTCTGCCAAGTAAGGGTTCAATCTTGATGATAAAATCCGCAATCTTACCCTGTCAGTAGTAATAGTGTTGAACCGAAGCAACCGTTTGTAGCCAATGGTTGTTCCATTTGCTGCCATTTTCCATTCCATTCCATCCCAATAGTTTAATTCAAAGCGTTCAATCCTTTGTCCCATCTTTATATTTTCCTGTAGTTGCAATACATTAAACAATGCAGGTGATTTTAGCTGCAGTTCAATTACAGATGTAGTGTCATTTCCCTTTGTCGTAAAATGTGTGGCATTATTTCCGTCAAGTATATATTCTGTATTTACGCCGTTGGCAGATTTTATCATGGAACCTTTAGCAAGATTGGTCTTAAAAATATCATCCCTCAATTGCTTCCATTGCTTTAATGCAGCTATATCGCTTTTATGAATCAATCCTCTTTTATCTGGCGGGATGTTCAATAATAAAACACCGTTGCGCCCAACAGAATTGAAATAAATATCAAGGAGTTTCTCCGGCGATTTTACTTTTGAATCTTCTGCCTCATGATAAAACCAACCTGGCCGGATGGATACATCAGTTTCGGCAGGATACCAGACCAGCCCCTTTGCGTTTACAATTTTCTCACGGCTTCCCAAATCATCTCCTCTCATATCACCCTGCGGTTTAAATGCAATATCCTTTTGTGACCCGGCGGCAATTGTTGTTTGATTTAAATTATTTACGGGTACCACACTCCATTCTGTCTCTCTGCCATAACCTGTTTCGGTTCCCACCCATCTTACGTCTGGCCCCATAATGGCAATTACTGCCTGTGGTTGCAGTTGCCGGATATGCTGGTACCATTTGTCAAAGTAATATTCCTGATTTACTCCTTCGCCTTTTGCACCATCAAACCAAACTTCATCCACCTTGCCATAATTGGTTAGCAGCTCAGTAAGCTGGTTTATAAAAAAGTCATTGTACTTTTCATTGTTGCCATAGTGTGGCGAATTCATATCCCATGGAGAAAGGTAAATGCCAAACCCAATGTTCATTTCTTTACAAGCTTTGCTTACTTCTTTTACCAGGTCGCCTTTACCATTTTTCCACGGACTTGCAGCCACCGAATGGGTTGTTGTTTTAGTGGGCCAGAGGCAAAACCCATCGTGATGCTTGGCCGTTAATATCACTTGTTTGATACCTGCTTCTTTTGCAATACGAACCCATTGCCGGGCATCCAATGCTGTGGGGTCAAAAATTTTGGGGTCTTCTTTTCCCGTTCCCCATTCATTGCCGGTAAATGTGTTAACCCCAAAATGAAAGAATGCTGTTAATTCGAGCTGCTGCCATCTTAGCTGCCTGGGTGTGGGAACAATATTGGCAGCTTTAGAAATAATTTCTTTTTCGCTGTCGCCTGCTTCAATTGACATATAATTATTCTGCTGTGCTGATACAGCAAAAAGTATAAAAGATGCAATTAATGTCAGTTGAATTTTTTTCACTTAACTTTTATTTTAAATGTTGAAGCAGGAAGGTTTTCTAAATTGATAAGATTCCCATTGCTGAATGGCTTCCAGCCATAATGAATGTATTGGGGCTTAGTGGTTACAGGAATGATTATGCCGCTATCCCCAAAGCTTGCTGCTGATTCATTTTTCCCATCAATTGAAAATCCTTTGATTTCCGTACCATCCGCTGTTTTCAGTCCTTTTGCCATGTACTCAAATGACACAATCACTTTTCCTTTTGAGTAGATTGCTTTTAATGGCAGTGGGCCGGAAGGAACAATTTTCTGTTTATATGTTTTATTCAATGCCCATCTTGCCAATCGTTCACCTACATCTTTTTTATTAGTGGGATGTACATCATCTTTTGCTCCAATATCACTGCAAACGGCCATACCACTGTTAGAAATGAGTTGCAGCATTTTTCTTTGTTCATCCCTGAACTGCGGCCAAAACTGTCCTTTGTATTTAATCGTATCAATAGATGATAACTGTACAAAATAAAAAGGCAGTTGCGGTTGTTTCCATTTGCTACGGTAGTCATCAATCATCAGTTTGGATAAAGCGGCATATTCATTAACCCGTTCTATTTCCTGGGCATTGCTTTCTCCCTGATAACAAAGAATCCCTTTAACTGGCATTTGGAGTAATGGTTTTATTCCTGCTTCAAAAGCAAAGCCTGGTTTATAGGCATGATTTGGCCCATGTTCATCTGCAGGAACATTAATGCTTTCCCCAACATTTTGTTTTCCCCTTTCTCTCACCCATACAGGCAACGCATCATTTGTAAGCCAGTTGCCGTTTACTTTTTTGCTGAATGATGGATGATTAGAATATGCTTCTGTACTTATAAAAGTTTCAAGTGGTGCACCGCCAA
>JAEUVP010000252.1 GCA_016786805.1 Chitinophagaceae bacterium
ATGGAAAAATCAAAAGTGGAAGTACAATCTTTCAAACGGTACCAGGAACGTTACCTGCCCTTTGTGCTGGCAGCTCTTGCATTTCTTTTCCTGGAAATTGTTTTCCGGCTTACTGTTTTCCGGAAATTTCCCTGAGCAATATTGGGTTATCTTGCAGCCGCATGAAAGCCACCGTTTATAAATCGACCGGCAGCTGGTACATCGTTAAAGATGAATCCGGCAGGATCTTCAATGCCCGGATGAAAGGAGTGATGAAACTCGATGATATCACCAGCACCAATCCCGTGGCCGTGGGAGATATCGTGGAGATGGAGATCGAAACAGAAGAAAGCAGCACAGCGATCATTGATGAAATTCATACACGGCATAATTACATCAACCGGCAATCGCCGCGGCATAAGCACCAGCAGCATATTGTGGCGTCTAATCTTGACCAGTCTTTATTGGTGGCCACGCTTAAAGAACCAAAAACATCACAGGGTTTCATCGACCGGTTTCTCGTGGCTTCTGAAATGTACCATGTACCTGCCCTGATTGTTTTTAATAAAGCCGATCTCTACAAGAGCAAAGAGCTGGAGCGATATGTAGCATTGAAAGACATGTATGAAGCCATCGGTTATAAAGTATTCCTCATCAGTGCTGCTAAAAAGGAAGGAGTGGAAGCGGTGCTGGAGTTGCTGAAGAATAAGACCACTCTCATCAGCGGGCACAGCGGTGTGGGCAAATCATCGTTACTCAATGTTATTTTTCCTGATATCAACTTACGGACACAGGATGTGAGCGGATGGAGCGGTAAAGGACAACACACCACCACGTTTGCCGAAATGTATGACCTGCCATTTGGCGGTCGTCTCATTGATACACCGGGGATGCGGGAATTCGGACTGGTGGATATCAGCAAACAGGAACTCTCTCATTATTTTCCAGAGCTGCGGGACCGGCTGAATGATTGCCAGTTCAATAATTGTTTACATGTAAATGAACCGGGCTGCGCTATTAAAGAAGCCGTCATGAATGGTGCAGTACATGAAGACAGGTATGTGAGCTATATCAACATACTGGATTCAATAGAAGAAAAGAGTTACTAACCTTAAGCGATCTTCCGCTCCACTTCGTTGAATAATTTTCCTTCTAACACACCGGCTAATTCCACCACTGCTTTATTGTCCTTGTTCAGGGCATCACGGGTCTTGGTTGGGAAAATGGAGATACCGTTGTAGATATTGTAGTGCAGGGTGAGGTTATGGCCCTTGAACCGGAATTCCCAGTCAATGGTGTCAAAATCATCCTCTTTATTGCTGAATTTGATTTTCAGGTCTTCACTGAGTACATCAGCTACCTGGTAGAAGCGTTTCAATCCGCCATCATCGGCAATAACTGCCTCTGTGCATCCTAAGTTGGTTCGTAGGGTCAGGCTCATATTATAAGGGTTTAATGTTTTCTATAAGGACAGATGGCGGGGTGGATTCGCTGCGTAAAAACCGTATTAACTTCTGAATTTTTTCGCTTTTCTCGCTTCCTTTTCCGCCTTCGGATCACCGTTGGCTAATTTCTCAGCACCAATGTTCTTGCCGTTGGTAGGACAGCCATACTTGGGAGGAAATAAACTGTTCCAGACCTTACAGGAAGACAGTAATAACATCAGTCCCAGTGCTATCGTTAAAAAACGGAGGCTCTTCATAGTTTTTCATTTTTTTCTATAACGAATCTACGTAATATTCATTGCCCCTGCCATAGTAAAAGCACCATTTACGGGCTTTTATGATGAATGGATTTTTACCGGCAGGCCTAATACACTAACAGTCAGTACTCAGTCTTTTTTTTCCCGGAACCAATCGGCATATCTTATATAATTGTTAGCGATCCGGTCAATCTCGCCATGGATCAGTTCCTGCGAAATATCCTTTACTTTTTTTGCCGGCACCCCGGCATAAATGCTGCCGGCTTCACAAACTGTATTTTCCAATACCACGGCACCGGCTGCAATGATGGTATTGCTGTGCACCACGCAATTGTCCATCACGATGGCACCCATCCCGATCAGCACATTATCATGCACGGTGCACCCGTGGACGATGGCGTTATGCCCGATCGAAACATTATTACCGATCGTGGTGCCGTATTTCTGGTAGGTGCAATG
>JAEUVP010000288.1 GCA_016786805.1 Chitinophagaceae bacterium
GACAGTTTCTGTAAACCGATCCTTTTCCAATGATACGGGATTACCATTGCCCACGCCAATTATTTTTGCCGGGCCAGATACTGAAAAATTAATTTCGTTATCCGCAACCGGTATGAAATATCCATTCTTATCTTTTGCAGAGATACTTACCACAACAGTACTTATTCCTTCTTTATTAGTGCTACTTTTATACGTTTCCGCATGTAAAGCAGTGGCCGGTCCGGATGTCCTTACTTTTTCCACCGCTACCTTTTTCTCTTTTTTATATCCAATAGCTTCTATTATCCCGGGTTCATAATTTATCATCCATTGTAAATGCCCTTTTGGCAACATTGTTTTTTTACCCAGCGATTTTTTGTTCAGGAATAATTCCACTTCATCGCAGTTACTATAGACCCATACGTCAACCGGCTTTCCTTGTTTTTCTTTCCAGTTCCAATGAGGCAGTATATGCAAAACCGTATCTTCCTTCCACCAGCTTTTTAAATACCATATATTATCCTTGGGAAAGCCGCAGAGGTCCATCATACCAAAATAAGAAGTAACGGAAGGCCATCCATAAGGCGTAGGTTCGCCCCGGTAATCAAACCCGGTCCAGATAAACATACCGGCAAGGTAGTCACGGCTTATATAATGTTTCCATCCGTCTTCAATAGAAACAAAATTGGGCCAGGGCTTCTTATCATAAGCTGCTATTATGTGTAATTTATCATTATCAATATACTCACCTCTTGTAGCCCTTGTGCTACCTTCTTCGGTGCCCCACATCGGCTGCTTTGGAAATTCCCGATGATGTTCATCCGTATTGATCTGGCCTATATAATTCACTCCCATGATATCGATCACATTAGAAATGCCCTTTTGCCAGCCACCGCTGATTGCTGCTGTAATACCTCTTGTACTATCCAGTGATCTTACATATTCCTGCATGGTCACAGCGATCCTTGCTCCTTTCTGGTTGCCCTCAATACCCCATTCCTCATTTCCAATACTCCAGCTGATGATGGAAGGATGGTTCCTGTCTCTCCTGATAAATCTTTCCAGGTAACTAAGGTGCATACTGCTAACCCCCATCAGCCTGTTCTCGTCAATAACAAGCATACCCATCCTGTCACAAGCTTCTAACAGTTCGGGTGCCGGAGGGTTATGTGCACAACGCCAGGCATTGAATCCTGCATCCTTCATCTTCTGTATGCGGTATTCATACAAGCCATCGGGCATCGCAGTTCCTACACCTGCATGATCTTGGTGATTATTAGCTCCTTTAATTTTTATGGATTTCCCATTTAAGAAAAATCCTTTCTCCGCATCAAACCGGATGCTGCGTATACCAAATTTTGTTGTATAAATATCAGTCACCAAATTCTCACTGATCACTTCGGTAATCATCGTATACAAATAAGGATCTTCGAGTGACCAAAGCTTCGGAGAAGTAACAAGCAGGTTAGCAGGTATATCCGTTTGTTCCATCCTCCCCAGCAAAACAACTTCCGTAATACCAGATGCTACTTTCTCTCCCTTCGCATTCAGTATTGTTTGCCTAACCTGTATTTCTTTATTGTTATGCGTCTCATTTATAACAGTAGCTGTTACGGTAATAGTGGCTGTTTCTTCTTTTACAGCTGAAGTAATAAATGTACCATCTGAAACCACATGTACAGGAGATGTTTTGTTCAGCCATACATGACGGTAAATACCGGCACCTTCATAAAACCAGCCTTCTTCCATCGTGGCATCAACCCTTACTGCGATAAAATTATCCCCATCATAGTTTACATACTCAGAGATATTATACTCAAACCCTGTATACCCACTGGGTTCTGTTCCAAGATAGAACCCATTTATCCAGACAGCAGCATTCCGGAACACACCATCAAAAGCCAGGCTGATCCTTTTTCCTTCATCTGATTTCTGTATAAAAAATTTCTTGCGGTACCACCCAATACTTGTTGCCGGAAAATTTCTTCCCACCGCTTTAAAACCGTGACTTAAACTTCCCGTGCTGTCAAAAGGAAGTTCAACTGCCCAATCATGGGGCAGATCTATCTTTCTCCAGGAACGGTCATCAAAATCCGCTGCTGCTGCCCCATCACCATAAGCAGCTTTTGCCAAATAGGAAAAATAGCCAGTAGCAGTATTGAAATCTTTTTTAGTATCCGTTGCATGCCCGAATGAAAATCTCCAGTCGTTATCAAAATTCAAATGTTCTCTTGCGGAATTACTGGCCTGCGAATAAGCAGTTGTAATGAAAGACAATACTAAAATTGCCAGGCAGCCATTTTTCTTATATAGAAAAGAAGTAAACATTATATTCCAATAATTAATCCAGTTTAACAACAATCTCTTTCCCTGCATATTTTACTGTCTTCATTGCCTTTAGGCTAAACTCTAATCCGGCTGGGTTGTCTTTGCTTATCACTTTAATATGAATCGTTCTTGTTTTCAGCATACCTTCAAAGCTACCTTTCCTTTTACCGATTGTAATGGTCTTTGCCAATTCATTGTAGGTAAATGAGATTTCAGAAAAATTTCCTTTTTCATAATTATAATTCACTCCTTCGTCCTCATACAAAACAAACGAAGCGTCTTTCCCGGTATATACAAATAAAGTGACCGGGTCTGCCGGTTTTTCTGCCACATACTGCAGTTCAGGGCCTGTTGGAATAATGGAGCCTTCCTTTACCAATACCGGCACTCTTTCATAAGGAGCATCAGTTATAATATTTTGACCGCCATTAAAATATTTGCCGGTATAAATATCATACCATCCCTGGCCAGCTGGTAAGTAAACAGCTCGGCTTTTTGCTTTGTATGAATAAACAGGGTTGATAAGCAATGACGGACCAAACATAAACTGGTCGCCTGTTTTCCATGTGTTTTTATCAGTGGCAAAATCCATCACCAGCCCACGCATGATCGTATAATCAGTATGATAAGCAGCACCGGCCAGTGAATACGTATACGGCATTAACCGGTAACGAAGCTGGTTATAATACAGCATACTTTGATAAGCCGGGTGATCTTCCGGGGCAATATTGAAAAGCTCTCTCACCGGGAATTGTCCGTGAGAACGAAACAATGGCAGGAAGCTGCCCCATTGAAACCACCGGGTTTGCAATTCTCTCCATTCTTCCTGGTCTTTTTCCAGCATGGGAACCTTATTGTACCGGGTCTCTGTTGCAAAACCACCAATATCCATTGTCCAGTAGGGTAAACCCGATAAAGAATAATTCAGCCCTGCACTGATCTGTGTACGCATATCCTCCCACCTGGCACCGATATCACCACTCCACACACTGGCCGCAAATCGCTGTGAACCTGCAAAAGCAGAACGGGTCAATAGGAAAACTCTTTTATTGTTATCTGTGCCCCGTTGTCCTTCGTAAATTCCTTTGGCATTCATCAACGGGTAAGCATTCATGAATTCTGCTGCCGTTCCCAATGCCAGCGGGTGCATTTGCTCTTTTCGTTTTGCGGCTGACACGTTGGATTGAATATCCGGTTCGCTGGCATCCATCCACCAGGCATCTACTTTTCTTTTAAATAAATTTTCATTAAGTAAATGCCAAAATCCTTTCCGGGCACTGTCATTAAATACATCGTAAAAAGTAGATACATAACCAGGGCCTACCCAGTCCTTTTGCCGATCGGCAATATTCCTGGTGTACAACCATTCCTTTTGATCAAACTGGTTATATGTTTTAATTCCTTCGTAAAACTTAGGCCATACTGATATCATAAATTGAGCATGATGCTTTTTGTGGAGCACATCAATCATGCTATCCGCATTGGAAAAACGGGTTTTATCAAATTCCTGGCTGCCCCATTCATTTTCTTTCCAATAAAACCAGTCCTGTACAATATTATCCAGGGGAATTTTTCGCTTTCTGAATTCAGACACAGTATTTAAAATTTCGTCCTGTGACTTATAACGTTCCCGGCTTTGCCAAAAGCCCATGGCCCATTTGGGAACGATCGGTGCCTTGCCGGTAAGCTGCCGGTAACCATGGATCACCTCATCGAGGTTAGTTCCGTACACGAAATAATAATCTATTTGCTGGCCGGCCTCTGAATCAAAAGCAAATGTATTGGCTTCATCAGCGGAAGCAGGGGGTAAAAATTGTGCTGATATGTATGATTCTCCCCCGTCAGGAATCCATTCTAATTTGATGGAATATTTTCTTTGCTTTTCCAATGGCAGATCCATTAACGCTGTTCCGGGATTCCATGCCTGCCTCCATTTATCAAATAGGAGTTTCCCGTCCATCCAGCATTTCAGGTAACCGCCATAGGAAAATTTAAACTGGTAGATACCGGCTTCATCTCCTGCGATACTCCCCTGCCAGGTAATACTTCCTTTTTCAATCGCAAATTCTTTCGGCAATTTCTGTTTGGTATCATTCATAAACGGGTACCAGATCTCTGATTCGGCCTTTTCAAAAAGAAGTTGATCAGGCTTACTTTTATCATTAGCATAAGAAGCGGTAAGCCATCCTGAGTTGCCCTGTTTATCATACAAATGCAAAGCAGAAAGAGGTTGGAATGCTCTCACATCACCTACTTTACTATACGAATAATTATCCCAGAGGACACCATAATTTTTCACTGAAACAAGAAAGGGTACCGCTATTTCCGTATTATTCTGAAAAAAGATAGTTTGCCTTCCTTTATAATCCCACACATCGTCCTGGTGCTGGCCAAGGCCGTAATAAGCATCTTCGCCTGTTACAGCAAAACCCTGTTTTACTGCATACAATATCTTTCCTTCATGCATTACCGGTTGAATGCTCCTGCCCCGTACAGTTTTCTCTGCGAGTATTAAATGATTATCCTTATCAAAAAAAGCAACAGCTCCTGTTGAAAGATTTATACGGGCCTTTACGGAAGCTGTTGCCAGTTCAAGTGTTTCACCTGCTTCTTTTACTTCCCATTGATCAAATGAAGGTTGCTGAATAACAATGAGACTTTTATCAGGTAATATGTCTGTTTGTGACGACGCTGTGACCCGGATTGTTTTATCATTCACCACCCGTAGTTGGATCATTTTTACTTCACCTGAAAAACGCTGTTCGGGATATATGATTACACCGGTTTCAGTTTTTCTGAATACTGGTTGTTGGGAAATAGCTGCAACAGAAAAAAAAAGGAACAGCAGCAATTTAAACGGCCTGGTGAAGTTTACGATCCGCATAATACAAGAACTTAAGTTTATTTAATACCCGATCCTTCAATTTTTGTCAACCCGTAACACCAATCTATTTCTATTTCTTTACCTCCTGCATGATTTTTATTGTTTCGCCACCACTAAAAACACAGCTGCACGGCCCGGAACGGTAATTCTTATACCGTTAGTTGTTGAAGCCGAGTTGGGACCAATATTTTTATAATTCTCCGGCCCTCCGGCAGCAAATGAAGAAGCAATGCCATTTACCAATGTTTTCCGGGAAAACTCGCCGTTATCTCCCCCACCTGTTAATGTATACCAATAAAATCTTGAACCCTTCCGGAAATTTTGAATCTTTACTTCAACAGATTTTGAATCAGCAGATTTGTTCACCAACGCAACCGCTGTCTCTCCTGAAGTGAAGGAGGAGGCATAACTGACTATATCAGCAGCCGTAGAAGTCGAAGAGACCAACCTGTCGCCGAGGTATTTTTGAAAAAAATACATATGGTAATAGGCAGGACGGGGATTCCATTTGGGAACGCCATCCGGTTCGTCTCCATTATTGAACATGCCATGATCGTTTCCATTATCCCACCCATTGGCGAAATCCCATCTGGAGGTCATCCCGAATTTATTTTTTAATGATTCTCCCAGCACCATAACAGCATGAAGGCCGTTTATATGTGATACAGCCTGTTTTGACCCGGTAGAAAAAATATTCCATTCATTTAATACAACAGGTTTCTGGGTAAGACCTGCGGTACTGATGGATTGCTTTACATAATCCATCATGGTTCCTGTTACAGCTTGCGGGGTGGCCAGTATTTCCGTAGCATTTGCATTGGTCTGGAAATTGGTATAGTAATTATGAACGATATAGTAATCCGGGAAACTTCCGGCTCCTGTAAATAAACCGGTATTCCAGGTCCTAGCGGTATTGGTCCACCAGCTTTGCGGGGCCGACTCAGAAGTTACAGCTCCTATATAAATAGTTTTACCTATCTCCTGTGCTGCTTTTCGCATGGAATCAGCAAATACTTTAAAATGCTGTCCGTAAAGTTGCCCGGTTAAAAACTCGGGCTGCCCATCCTGGTTAGTAGCTGTATTGATACGATAACCAGCTTCCCAGTCACCAAAATTTTCATTCCCTATTTCCCAATACCGGGTACGACCGTTATCATTGCGAACCCAA
>JAEUVP010000296.1 GCA_016786805.1 Chitinophagaceae bacterium
TTGCTGAAACGATCCGGCATCAGCAGGTAAACCAGATCTTCAGCAATAACGCCTTGTGCCCATGTGGTACCATTGCCTTTATTCCTTGCTTTCAGTTCATATTCGAACTTGAATGCGGAGGAAGGAGGACCGAAACTAAACACCCGTTTACCCGGTTTTGCAGTTGGCGCAATTTCCAGATCAAGAAATACATAATTGGGGTTTTCGGTCCGGTGTATCATTTTTAATGTAACGCCGTCCGCCAGTTTCATACCTGCCGCAGACAGCTTATACATAGGAATGCGATTAGATACATCTTTCTGGTACACCATTAACTGTACTTTGTTCCATTTCATGCCCACCCACCAATGCGTGGGATACACTTCCTGTGCAGTTAAAATGTTTAGCAAAAACAAACTGGCGAAGAAGAGCACACTATACTTTTTCATAAAAACGATGTTATTTGTCTTTGATACGTAAGGTTAAAAAGGCAGCAAGAATCATGGAACAACCTCCCAAAACAATCGTCAGGATGGCATTCCCATTAAAAAGATGTTTGGTAAAAAAGCCTAGCAATGTAGCCGCTAATATTTGTGGTATCACAATAAAGAAATTGAAAATGCCCATATAGACACCCATTTTACTTGCGGGCAAAGCCGTTGTTAGCATTGAATAAGGCATAGCTAAAATACTGCACCATCCCAATCCGATTCCTGCCATACTGATAATGAGAAGTTTTTCATCTTTGAAAAAATAAAAGGAGATCAATCCTAGCCCGCCTGCTATTAATGCTACCATGTGTGTATGTGGCCTTGAGATACGTTTTGCAAGAACGGGTAGTAAAAAAGCAAACATAGCTGCAAATCCATTGTACCATGCAAACAGCACCCCAACCCAGTTACCCATTTTGTTATAAGCTGCAGAGCTAGCATCTGTTGTCCCGGCAATATGCTGTGCTAATGCCGGAGTTGTATATATCCACATTGCAAAAAGAGCAAACCAGGAAAAAAACTGAACAATCGCCAGTTTTTTCATAGTTGCCGGAAGAAAATTAAGATCATCCATTACCTCAACAAACCCATTACTGATTTTCATGGTTTGAAAAAGCCAGGCCAATAGTTGAAACAGGCCGAATGCAGCAATACCCCCGGTCAATACATACAACTCTTTTTCAAGTGGTTGAGTTGCTTTTAAATTATAAGTATATAACGCTACGGACAAGCCGATTCCCAGGAAAAGCCAGATCAATCCCTTATTAAGGAAAGAGGAGAGCTTTGTTTTGATATTGATGACATTTTCCCCTTCCTTGATCTCTCCAAAAGATTTAAGTTGTGCTGGAGAGTATTCCTTGGTGGTGAAAACAGTATAGGAAATAGCCGCCATGTAAAGAATGGCTCCGATGATAAATGATATACGTACTGAATCAGGAATAACGCCTGCTGCAGCTTCATTTGCCACACCAAATCTTGTAAGGATATAAGGTAACAAAGAAGAAATTACTGCCCCGATACCAATAAAAAAACTTTGCATGGCGAAGCCCTGGGTCCTTTGCGAATCAGGTAACATATCTCCTACAAATGCCCGGAAGGGCTCCATTGAAATATTTATTGATGCATCAAGCAGCCATAGCATTACTGCAGCCATCCAAAGTGCAGACACACTTGGAAAAACAAAAAGAGCAAGGGATGCAAAAATTGCTCCTGTCATAAAATAAGGTCGCCTTCTGCCCAGTTTCCCTAACCATGTTTTATCACTCATATGGCCAATAACAGGCTGAATAATTAGCCCGGTAAGCGGGGCCGCTATCCATAAGATTGGTATCTCATCAATCTTGGCACCTAATGTTTGAAATATGCGGCTTACATTGGCATTTTGTAAACCAAAAGCGAATTGGATTCCGAAAAAACCAACGCTCATATTTATGATTTGTAAAAGACTGAGTCGCGGCTTTTGCCCAATAGATACAGTAGACATAGCAATCGTTTTTAGCAATAATTGAGAGGAAAGTTAAGGAGAATATGTAATAAGTACACATTTTCTGATCCTTAAAAAAAGGAAGCCTTCCGGCTTCCTTTTAAAGTATTTATCAGATCACAAACCCATTGGGTAATACGGCTCCTTTTTTGACGACCACAATACCATCTTTTACCGTATAAAGTGCATGATCAGTATTTTCAAGATGAGGGCCTCCGTTGATACGTACATCATTGCCAATTCGGACATTCTTATCCAGTATGGCATTTTTTATATAACACCGGTCGCCAACTCCAAGTAATGGGATACCTTTCTCTGTATCCGAAGCGATATCGGAGAGGGTTTCATAAAAATCACTACCCATGATATAAGTGCTGACGATGGTGCTGCCATGTCCCACCCTGCTGCGGATCCCGATTACGGAATGCTCTACCCTGGATGCATTGATGATGGAACCTTCAGCGATCAATGTTTTTTCCAAAGTAGTGCCACTAATCTTGGCGGGTGGCAGCATCCTTGGTCGTGTATAGATGGTCCTGTCATTATCAAACATATTGAAATCAGGAATATCCTTGGTCAGGTCCAGGTTAGCTTCAAAGAAAGAATAAATATTACCAATATCAGTCCAGTAGCCGGTGTACTGGTAGCTGGCTACTTTATACTTTTCAATAGACTGCGGAATGATCTCTTTTCCAAAATCAGTAGCTTCTTTAAATTCATCCTGCAGCATATCAAACAACAACTTCCTGTTGAAGATATAAATACCCATCGAAGCGAGGTAAATCCTCCCGGCTTCTTTCATTTCATTTCCTGTATCACTTACCCAATCTCCCAATATGTCTTTCTTGGGTTTTTCAATAAAAGAAGTGATCAACCCTTTATCGGACTTCAGGATTCCAAACTCCGGTGC
>JAEUVP010000299.1 GCA_016786805.1 Chitinophagaceae bacterium
AAGATCACCAAGTGGTGGGACCTGACGAGCAATTTTAACCTCTTTACCTCGAAGATCAATATTGATGATCCGGCCATTACTGACCAGGACCAGTTTGCGAGTTGGTTTGGAAAGATCAATAATACCTTCAAACTTCCTAAAAATTTCAGCCTGCAATTATCAGGCGATTACCAATCGAAAACCATCCTGCCCCCGGGTGGAAGCGGTGGCGGTGGCGGACGTGGCGGCCCCATGGGTGGCATGTTCGGCTCCAGTACTTCTGCACAAGGCTATGTTCGCCCGGTATATGGGGTTGATGCAGCTGTACGTTATGAATTCCTGAAAAATAAACAAGCTTCTTTATCAGTTAATATCAATGATATCTTCCGGACAAGGGTATCGGATGTACATTCCGAATCGCCTTTCTTCATCCAGGATGTATTCCGTCGTCGTGACCCGCAGGTGGTAAGAGTGAACTTCAGCTGGCGCTTTGGTAAATTCGATATGTCTTTATTCAAGCGAAAGAATATGAAGAGTGGTGGTGATGGTGGTGGTATGGAAGGAATGGGGATGTAATTAATAACCACCTGATAATTTATTGAAGCCCCTTTGCAATTGCAAAGGGGCTTTTGTTTCCCGGGAACAGTCCGGGTATATATATCAGAAAAGAACTTACAATTCCGTTTCTTTGCCGGACAACAAATTATGAAACGGCTTTTTTTTACAGTAACCAATGACCTGACCTACGATCAGCGTATGAACCGCATCTGCACTTCCCTTGCAGAAAATGGTTATGCCGTTACATTGGTGGGAAGAAAATTACCCGCCTCTCTCCCGCTGAAAGAAGAAAAATACCAGCAAAAAAGATTGTCCTGTTTTTTTAAAAAAGGGAAATGGTTTTATGCCGAGTATAATCTTCGTCTCCTGTTCTATTTGCTATTTCAAAAAATGGATGCCATCTGCGCCATTGATCTTGATACGATACTTCCCTGCCTGCGTATTTCCAAATGGAAAAAGATTCCCCGTATTTATGATGCCCATGAATTATTTACGGAATTAAAAGAAGTGGTAACAAGGCCTGCCATCAAAAAATTATGGACCGCCATTGAAAAAAAATCGGTTCCGCAATACAGCCGTGGCTACACGGTGAGTGAAAGCATCGCAGAAGAATTCAACAAACGCTATGGCGTTCATTATAAAACCATCCGCAATATCACCCGGCTGCGGGAGATGGATAGACCACAGTCAACCGAAAAATTCTTATTGTACCAGGGAGCTGTTAACGAAGCGAGGGCTTTTGAATACCTTATACCTGCCATGAAACTGGTGAACAGCAAACTGGTCATTTGTGGTAATGGTAACTTCATGCCGCAATTGAAAGAGCTCATTAAAACCCACCAGTTGGAAGATAAAGTGGAATTGAAAGGCATGTTATTACCGGACGAGCTCCGGAGCATTTCGCAGCAGGCATATATCGGCGTGGCGGTGGCGGAAAACCAGGGCATGAATCAATATTTAGCCTTACCTAATAAATTCTTTGACTATGTACATGCCGGTTTGCCACAACTGTCTATGAATTACCCGGAATACCGGCAGCTGAACAAACAATATGAAGTAGCCGTGTTAATGGATGACCTGGCCCCGAAAAGAATTGCGGAAGCGATAAACAATTTGCTGGAAGATACTGTTATGTACGAAAGACTACGGCAAAATTGCCTCAGGGCCCGCCTGGAATGGAACTGGCAAAACGAAGAAAAAAAATTAATCGCCTTTTATCAATCTGTTTTTAATTCTTGACCCGTCACCTACATATCGTTTGCCTTGATGTTCCCTGGCCGGCCGACTACGGTGGCGCCATCGACATGATGAACCGCATCATGATGCTGAAAAAACTCGGCATCGCTATTCATCTTCACTACTTCAGTTATAATGAACGGGGAATGCCCAATGAACTAAACCAGTTTTGTGAAAGCATCCATGTGTACGAAAGAAAAAAAGGGCACAGGGGATTCTCTGCAAAGTTGCCCTATATCGTTTCCTCCCGCATCAACCAGGAACTGGTACAAAATCTTCAGCAAGACAATTACCCCATTTTGTTAGAAGGATTGCACTGTACCGGTATTCTTCCCCAACTGGATCTGTCAGCCCGTAAAGTGGTGGTGAGGATGCATAATGAAGAAAGCATTTATTATAAAGAACTGGCAAGATCTGAATCATCACTACTGAAGAAATTATATTTCCTGCATGAAAGCAAACTGATCAGGAAATACAATAATCAATTGCCCGATGCCTGTACCTATGCCTGTGTTTCCAGGGAAGATATTCATACACTGGAAGAAGATTATCACCTGCACCAGGTGAAATTCCTTTCTACTTTTCCAGCCTGGCAAAAAGTAAGCGGCGAAGAAGGTATCGGCAGTCTTTGCTTATACCATGGTAATCTTTCTGTTCCGGAAAATGAGGAAGCTGCTATATGGCTGATAAAAAATGTTTTCTCCAAGGTCAGGAAGCCTTTTGTGATTGCCGGTAAAAAACCTTCCAAACGACTGGAGAAGCTGGCTCATTTTTACCAGCATACCTGTTTAGTGGCCAACCCTTCTGATGCGGAACTGAATGACCTGATCCGGAAAGCACATATCAATGTACTGCCCTGTTTCAATAAAAATATTACCGGCATTCGATTGAAATTATTACATGTACTTTTTGAAGGAAGACACTGCGTGGTCAATGAACCAATGGTAAAAGGAACCGGGCTCGAAGCAGCCTGTCATACCGGGACAACGGCCAATGCATTTGCCTCCATTATCACACAACTCTGCCACCAGCCTTTTACCAGCGAAGAAATAACGATCCGCAAAAAATTATTGGGAGATACGTACGACAACGAAAAGAATTCCCGCCAGCTTATTCAATGGTTATACTAGCATTGTCAATCACCCGGCCCCTTTCGGTACGGATCATTCTTGCCGGGAATTTTTGCACCACGATATAATCATGTGATGCCATCACGATCGTGGTATTATAATCACGGCTGATGCTGAATAACAAATTCATGATCTCATCCGATGTTTCAGGATCAAGATTGCCGGTAGGTTCATCAGCCAGTATCAACTTCGGAGAATTCAATAAGGCACGGGCAATATCAATACGCTGCTGCTCACCACCACTCAGTTCAAAAGGCATTTTAAATCCTTTTGCCTTCAACCCCACTTTATCCAGCACATCCTGGATCTTTTCATCCATCAGTTTTTCATCGGTCCAGCCCGTAGCTCTTAAAACGAACTTCAGGTTATTATTTACGTTACGATCTGTCAGTAATTGAAAATCCTGGAATACCACCCCCAGCGTCCGGCGCAGGTAAGGCACTTTACGCCAGTCAAGCGAACGCAAATTGAACCCAGCCACTTCTGCTTCCCCCTCTCTCAATGCCAGTTCTCCATACAGGGTCTTCAGCAAACTTGATTTACCGGTTCCCGTTTTACCCACCAGGTACACAAACTCTCCCTTGTTTACAGTCAGGTTTACGTCCTGTAAAATGAGATTATCACCCTGGTAAATATTGGCGTGACTTATTTGTATAATGGGTTCTGACATACGGGATTGCTTTGCTGCAAAATAAGGCAAACTAAGTGTACCGCAAGTCAAAAATTTGGTCAAACTAAAAAATTAGTTGCTAAACTAAGAAATTAGTTTTAGCTTCGGAATTACAATTTGAAATATGAAGCCGCTAACAAAAGCCGAAGAACAAATCATGCAGGTATTATGGAAGCTGGAAAAAGCATTCCTGCGGGAACTGGTAGATGCCATGCCCAATCCCAAACCTCATCAGAACACCATTGCCACTTTGCTGAAGATCCTGGTAGAGAAAGAATTTGTCGGTATCACTGCGATCAGCAGGCATCATCAATATTACCCGCTTGTTACAAAAGAAGATTATTCCAAACGCAGTATGAAGCAACTGGTGAAAGGATATTTTGAAGGTTCCTTCAGCAATGTTGTTTCCTTTTTGGTCAAAGAAAACAATATCTCCGTAGAGGAATTGGAAACCTTATTACAACAGATCAGGAAACAACAAAACGCTAAGAAATGAACAACCTGTTATACTATGGACTGCAGGTAATAGCCGCTTCCGGCATTTTATACGGCTACTATCATTTTTTCCTGCGGAATAAAAAGTTTCACCAGTACAACCGTTTCTACCTTTTGGCAGCAATGCTTATTAGTATTATTGTACCTTTTTTAGATATCCCTGTTTATTTTACAAATGAACAAAAAGACGGTTCTGCGATATGGCTGGCCCTGGGCAGTATAACTTCAGATGATACTGTACTGGTTACAGTCGGCGGTCATTCAAACTCACTGTCCCTTGTGCTAATGATCTATTATGGATACATCCTCTTAACAGCCATCGCCCTGGCGAGGGTGCTGATGTCCCTGAACCGGATCAGGAAATTAAAAAAGACAAATCCCGGAGAAAAAATTGATGATATCCTTTTTATAAACACGACTGAAAAGGAAACCCCCTTCTCATTTTTCAATTTATTATTCTGGAACAAAGAGATCGAATTAGATTCTTCCAAAGGGGAACAGGTATTCCGGCATGAACTGTTTCATATCCGCCAATACCACAGCATCGATGTGATCTTTGCCGAGCTGGTCACTGTTTTTTGCTGGATCAACCCCTTTTTTCATATCATGAAAAAAGAAATAAAAGCCATCCATGAATTCCTGGCCGATCAATATGCTGTAACTCCAAGCCGTGAGTGGGAGTATGCTGAATTATTGCTGATGCAGGCCTTACAAACCAGGCAATCACTTGTCAACCCTTTTTTCCATAACCAGATAAAAAGACGTATAGCCATGATTACTTTATCCCAACAACCAAAGCACCGTTATTTCAGGAAAATAATGGTGCTTCCTTTACTTGCATTGGTCCTTGCACTGTTTGCATTCAGTTACAAGAACCTTCCGGAAACAACAATCACTGAACAACCGGTGGCAGGCATTAATCCGGATAAGTCCCTGCAACTACAAGCCATTCCTGCAGACACTCCAAAAGTTAAAATAACAGCAGGTAAACAAGTGCTTGAAGTGAGAACCCCTGTTGAAAAACCAAGGGAGCTGTTACTTGAAAAAAGAAGCACAACCAGCAGCCCGCTGGTAGTGCTTGATCATGAAATTCTAAAGGAAGATGTTACGGCATTACTGAAGAACATAGACCCGAGGTCCATTGAATCGGTAACTATATTAAAAGACAGTAAAGCGGTTGCCCAATACGGGGAAGCCGGTATCAATGGAGTGATTGAGATAATTACAAAAAAAGATTATCTCCCTCAAAAAGAAGTGATCGTTACCGGGTATCCATTGAAAAGCAAAATCAAAAGCGATACCCTTTTTGAAGAAAGAGTGGTAACCGGTTATCCAATTGAGGTAAGAAAAGTGCAGGGTGTGCAATTGAAAGAAATTCCCATGGGAGAATTAAAGAAAGTGGAAGGTTTTCAGATTATAGAAGAACCAAAAGAAATTACGGTAACAGGTTACCGAACCAAAAAGGACCAATCGGCTACCGAAGAACCAAACGAAATTGTGGTTACAGGCTATCCCAGCAGAAAATTCACGACAATAGAAGATGAGTCAAAGAGCGGAGCCACTGCAAACGCCCCGGCTGAATACAACATCAGCACAGATGGTAATATATATCCCAACCCTACCAGCAACCTGGTACAGGTTCCTGTTTCATCAGTCAAAGGCGGATCAGGATTACTCCAGGTCGTTGATGCTGCCGGGAATATTGTTTTAACACAACGGCCTGCTCTCAGCAAGGGTTCGAATACGGTTTCCATTAATACCACATCGCTTAAAACCGGTGCTTACGTAATAAAACTAACAACCCCTGAAGGCACTTCAAGGTCATATAAAATGATGAAGAAGTAAACTTTTAAAAGGAAAGAGTAGTATCGGGTGTTTTGATCAGCAATTCTCTTTTTGCACTTTCTTCCACCCTGCCGATCACCCTGGCATCTACGCCAAAACTTGTAGAGACGCTGATAATTTTGTCAGCGTCTTTTTCATTCGTATAGATCTCCAGCCTGGTGCCCATATTAAAGACCTGGTACATTTCCCGGTTATCAGCGCCACTGGCTTTTTGGATCAGTTCAAATATAACAGGTGGCTCGAATAAATTGTCTTTGATGATACGGACATTGGCCGGTACATATTTCATGCACTTGGTCTGCCCGCCACCACTGCAATGGATCAATCCATGGATGGCATCCAAATGATTTTCCAGTAACTGCTTCATCACCGGGGCAAATGTTCTTGTCGGGGAAAGTAACAACCTCCCGATCTGGTGTTCGGCACCATTGTCTTCCACGAAATCAGTCAGCTTATGCGGGCCGATATAAACTACCGAATCATCTAATGTGGGTTCAAAGGTTTCAGGATAGCGCTGACCATACGATTTATGCAATACATCATGCCGGGCACTGGTCAACCCATTACTCGCTAACCCGCTGTTATAAGCTGATTCATAATTTGACTGGCCAAATCCGGCCAGCCCCACGATCACATCACCCGGTTGTATCTTTTCATTCGTCACTAATTTTGATTTCGGCCAGCGGGCTGTCATCGTACCATTCACGGCAATGGTTCTCACCACATCTCCCACATCAGCCGTTTCACCGCCCATAAAATTGATATGAACACCAAAGTTTTTCATGGTATCAAAGAATTCCTGCGTGCCATTGATCACCGCTTCGAGGACTTCTGCAGGTATCAGTTTTTTATTTCGGTCAATGGTGGAAGAAAATAATACCTGGTCATAAATACCTACACAAAGCAGGTCATCCAGGTTCATTACAATGGCATCCTGTGCAATCCCTTTCCACACCGATACATCACCGGTTTCTTTCCAGTATAAATAAGCCAATATACTTTTAGTACCTGCCCCGTCTGCATGCATTACATTCACCCAATCTTTATCGCCGCACAGTACATCGGCATATATTTTACAAAATGCATTGGGATAAAGGCCCTGGTCAAGGTGCTTTGTGGCAGCATGTACTTCTTCTTTCTGGGCAGAAACACCACGTTTGGAATAGAGCGACATCTGTGTCTGGAAATTTTGAATGGCGAAATGTGGAAACCGCTGCAAAGCTAACCATTCCGGGTTAAAGACTCACGCCTGTCAACTCGGGACTAATAATTATCTTCGCAGTCTTTTATGAAAGTACATCGTGATATTGACAACCTGCCCGTATTCCGGAATGCGGTAGTTACCATTGGCACTTTTGACGGTGTGCACATGGGCCACCGCCAGATCCTGGATAAATTAAAAGAAGAAGCGATTGCCATCAACGGCGAAACGGTGATCATCACATTTCACCCTCATCCGCGGAAAGTTATCTCTTCCACTATCCTGGGCATCCGCCTCATCAACACCCTGGATGAAAGGCTGCAGCTGCTGGAACAGCATGGTATTGACCATGTGGTGATCGTTCCTTTTACCGACGCCTTTGCCAACCAGCCGGCAGAAGATTATGTCAAAAATTTCCTGGTCAACAGGTTTCATCCGCATACAGTCATCATTGGCTATGACCACCGCTTTGGCCGTGACCGGCTCGGTGATTATAAATTATTAGAAAAAAAAGCCATTGAATATAATTATCACCTGAAAGAAATTCCCAAACATATACTTGATAATATTTCTATCAGCTCCACCAATATCCGGGAAGCAATCCTGCATAATGATACCGAAACAGCTAACCTGTTATTAGGTTATGAGTTCTTTTTCTCAGGTGTGGTGGTGCATGGCGATAAGATCGGTAGAACACTGGGCTATCCCACGGCCAACCTGAAAGTGCAGGATGAAGAAAAGATCACTCCCGGCAATGGCATCTATGCAGTGTATGCATCCTTACCCGGGAACAATAAAAGACTGAAAGGAATGATGAGTATCGGCTTCCGGCCAACAGTGGATGGCCGGAGAAGAGTGATCGAAGTAAACCTCTTTGATTTTTCCGAAGAAATATATGACCAGACGTTAACCGTCTATGTTAAAAAATACCTCCGGGAAGAAGTGAAATTTGAAGGACTCGAAGCACTGGTCAGGCAGATCGACCAGGATAAGATCAATTCCCTGGCCGTATTGTAACTCATTTATATTTCTTCGTTTCCCTGAAGCCATTTATTTTTAGACAATGGAAATGTCAATCACCCTGATCATTGTGATCGTTACTGCCCTGGTATCTATTGGCGGAATGACGAATCAAAAAATAATGGATGATCTTATTTTCTACCCGCCATCCATAAAGCGGGGACAGGTGTACCGTTTCATTACGCATGGCTTTATCCATGCAGATGCCTTCCATCTTATCTTCAACATGATCGCTTTGTATTCTTTTGGAGAAGCCCTGGAAAAATATTATTTCTCCAGTCCTTTTACTTTTGGCAGCAGCGGGAAACTGGTATATATTCTTTTATACTTTACCGGGCTGATCATTGCTTCTCTCCCTGATTATATCCGGCATAGAGATCACTATCATTACCGTTCACTCGGGGCTTCCGGGGCTGTGTCGGCGGTTATATTTGCCACGATCTTATTCAACCCTACATCGGGTATCGGCTTTGCATTTATACCGGGCATCACCATCCCCGGTTACATTTTTGGTGTATTATATCTTATCATTTCTACAGTAATGGCTAAGAAAGGACAGGACAATATTGGGCACAGTGCCCATATTACCGGTGCTATCTATGGTTTGGTCTTTACCTATGTCGCCACCACTGTCTTTACCGATTACCCGGTCATCGATTCTTTTATCAAAAGAATAACCGGGCAGTAATTACAAGTGTAGTGAAAGTTTCAATGATTTTTTGGTGGAAGGAACGATTTTCACCCGTTCATCAATGCGATGACCCACCACCCAGATAATGCGTTTATCGCTTTCGATCACCCAGGCATTTTCCTTTTCTGTCTTTGATAGTTTCTGATCAATGAAGAAGCGGGATATTTTTTTCTTCTTGCTCATGCCCAATGGATAGAAATAATCTCCTGTTTTCCATTTGCGAAGCAATAAAGGAAAGGTTATTTTATTAAAATCAATACTTGCTATGAAATTTGAAGTTTCCGGTTTGATGTCTGAGGTTGTTTCCACTTGAAGGATTCCCTGCTCAAAAATCACCTGCTTATCTTTTTCCTCAATAACAATTGCGGTGGACGCAACGGACTGAACAGGACTGATAATAAACCAATGCCGGTGTTTGATGATCCGGTATTGCGAAACCGGCGACTCGATATACTTTCCAGAATAACTGTCCGCCAGCTTTACCAGTTCCTCCACCTGCTTTTCCTGGAAACCATACTCTTTAATGATCTCGTAGATCAGTGCCCGGTTATGATAACCCATCAGTTGTTTGACGGGAATATGCACTTCCGCTCCTTTCTCTTTCAGCAATTTCTTTTTAATAACGCCAACGGATAACTGGTATAATTTTTCAATCTGCTTAAACCGATCAATATTATCCTGCAGGTTAGCTTTCACCTGCGGATATACTTTGCTGATGGCAGGAATTAATTCATTGCGGAAAAAATTACGGGTGTATTTGGACGATTGATTGGAAGAATCTTCCACATAATCCAACTCCTCTTCTTTAGCAAAAGCCAGTAACTCCTCTTTCGAAAAGGGTAATAAGGGCCTGCGGATATAGTTTACTGATTCGGGTATACCGGTCAATCCATGCAAACCCGTGCCCCGGAAAAAATTCATCAGCAGCGTTTCCACATTATCATCAGCATGGTGAGCAGTTAAAAGTAATACCCGGACTTTTTGTTTTGACTCCAGACTAACGACCAATTCCTCAAACCATTCATACCGCAATGCCCTTGCTGCCTCCTGGATAGATAGTTTACTTGCAGCAGCATATTGTTCCGTATCAAACTTTTTCACTTTTACCTCAGCAGCATATTTTTCGCCTAGTTGTTGTACAAACTGTTCATCTCTTTCACTCTCTGCCCCTCTTAATTGAAAATTACAATGGGCAATGACGAAATCATATCCTGCCTGTTTGCATAATGCACATAGTACTGCTGAATCAACACCACCGCTTACGGCCAGCAGCAATTTATCTTTTGCTGAGAAAAGATGCTGATCAACGATGTGTTTTTTGAATAATGATACATTCATACAGCCAGGCATTTTATGCACTTACAATTTTCAATTTTGATCTCCGGACCAGGTTCCCTCCAGGACAGGGGTTAAAATGTTAATTCTTCCAGTGCCCCTCTCAATTCACCAAATGCATGACTATCCCCTACCTTCTTCGCCT
>JAEUVP010000306.1 GCA_016786805.1 Chitinophagaceae bacterium
CAATCACCCTGCTTCTATGACCCATGCTTCTATTCCAAGAGAAGAACGGTTAAAGAATGGGTTAACAGACTCCCTGATCCGGTTGAGTATTGGTATTGAAGATGCAGAGGATCTTATCGAAGACCTTGAAAAAGCGATCGGCTAAAATGAAACTGCTCAATTTTCTTTTTGGATGTATTGCCTTTATTATGTTGTTAACCTCCTGCAATGCCCAGGGAGATCAAACAAATAACAGCCTTCCTGGTTTTATTACAAAAAAAACTGACAGCTTATTCAAAAAAGAAAAACTACCGGGCATTTTTATTGCTCTGTTAGATAAAGACGAAAGACAGTATTACAATTTTGGTTTTGCCGATCCAGATAAAAAACTGGCTTTTGACTCTGCCACCATGTTTGAGATTGGCAGTATCACAAAGACATTCACCGCCTATGTTGTGGAGGCTGTATTAAAGGAAAAAGGTATCAGCGACAGTAGTTCCATACTTCCCTACCTGCCGGATTCAGTGCAACAAAATAAGGCTTTTGAAAACATCCATTTTCTCAGCCTGCTCAATCATACTTCGGGTTTACCAAGGTTACCGGAAAACATGGACCTTGCTTCCATGAGTATGGCTCCTTATGATAATTATACTTCGGCCGATCTTTTCACGTACTTAAAAACATGCACTCCAAAACCAGATGGTAAAAGTAACTATTCCAACCTCGGTGCAGGACTTGCCGGGGTTCTGGCTGAAAGAATTTCCGGGAAAACCTATGCAGCATTGCTGGACCAGTATATTTTTCTGCCGTTCAAAATGGTAACCCCGGATAAAGCGATTGGCAAAACGGAAAATCAAAGCCAGGGCTATTTTGAAAATATCAAATCGGATTACTGGAACATGAATATACTGGCCCCTGCCGGTGGGCTGAAATGTTCGGGCAGTGAAATGCTGACTTATTTGCAATCCATGTCTTCGCCGCCAAGCGATCAGTCAAAAGAAATTATCAATAAACTGCTGGAACCAACCGTAGCTGTTAACCCGGCAATAAAAGTTGGAAGAGGCTGGCATATGCTGGAGCAAAAAGACAAACCTGTTATCTACTGGCATAATGGTGGCACTTATGGCTTCTCCACTTTCTGTGCCTTTTTGAAAGGAGAAAACAAAGCAGTACTCGTTGTTATTAACCAGTTCAATAAAAATGCCATCAGTGACGGCTTGGGAATCAGCATCATGAAGAAGCTATTACAATAACCACTACTTTCTTCAGATTAATACGATATTAAAATAAAATTAGATGCGGGCCGGTAGCCCGCATTCTTATTGTCTGACGTCACTTATGGCATAATCTTAGATTAACTGAGTTTGCAGGCAACAGGAAATGTGCATCAGATCATTCCTAAATCTATTGTTATGCTTTACCTTATTGCGGTCATACTGATCATTGGCTGGTTACTCGGGTTCTTTATATTTTCCCTTGGCGGACTCATTCATGTGTTGCTGGTAATTGCAATTATCGCAATTTTGCTGCGGATCATCCAGGGACGAAAACCTGTGTGATGACTATGCATGCTCGACAAAAATTCCTTAGCTGATTTTTTAAATAAGAAGGTTGATCAGTATAATCAACCTTCTTTTATTGCAGCTGACCCCGTTTGTATACCTCACCTGTTCACTAAAAAACAGGATATAGAAATAGCCGGCTTCTTCGCGGCGATATTCGCATGGGGCAACCGCACCACCATCATTCAGAAATCAAAAGAGCTGTTGCAACTGATGGAAATGCATCCTTATGATTTTTGTTTGAATGCCGGCAATAAAGACCTGCAAAAACT
Source organism: Chitinophagaceae bacterium (assembly GCA_016786805.1). Classification (GTDB taxonomy): domain Bacteria; phylum Bacteroidota; class Bacteroidia; order Chitinophagales; family Chitinophagaceae; genus CADEDV01. The sequence continues at coordinate 1,814 of JAEUVP010000306.1, forward strand.
GGTAGGCTTTAAACACCGGACCTTCAATGCAACTGACCTGCTCTATTTTATTGAGTTATTTAAATATCATTACTCCAGCCACAAAAGCCTGGAAACAGCATTTACCATGCATGGGACAACAGCAGCGGCTATGTTAACCGGTTTTCATCACTATTTTTTTTCTCTGGAACATGTACCAGCCCGTACTAAAAAACATATTGCCACACCAGAAAGAAACTCCTCCTGCAAACGCCTGAACATGTTCCTGCGCTGGATGGTGAGACAGGATAACAACGGCGTTGACTTTGGTATATGGAAAAAAATATCTCCTTCGGAACTGATCTGTCCTTTGGATGTGCATGTGGCCAGGGTGGCCCGTCATTTCAATATACTCAGCCGCCAACAAACTGACTGGCAGGCAGCGGTTGAATTAACAACTTATCTTCGTACTCTTGATCAACATGATCCGGTGAAATATGATTTTGCCTTGTTTGGATTAGGTGTCATTGAAAAATTCTGATCTGATGCATAATGAATTGATTGCTGATATAAACAGTTCGCTGAAGATAGCCCTGCCGGAACAACTTTCACTGGAAGAGTTAAGGGAAAAATTGACAGCTCATATCAATCATTTGATCAATCATGATTTTGAGAAACTGGTATTTTACCTGTACCGGATTGACATCAACGAAGCAAAAATGAAACAACTACTTGACCAGCAAAACGGGGAGCATGCAGCGGAACTGATTGCCGGCCTGGTCATTGAGCGGCAGATCCAGAAAAACAAATCCCGCCGGGAATTTCGCCAGCGGGACAATAATATCAGTGAAGAAGAAAAGTGGTGAGCCCTCTTTAATTATTGGAGCCCTTTTTCTCAAACATCAGTTCTTTCACCTTCTCCTTATCTTCTTTTTCTTTTTTCAGGTCGAACATGGTACCAAACACATGATCCCAGATAGTGGAACTTACACCATACCCATTATGTTCATTCTTATAATGATGCAGGTGATGATTTCTCCACAGTGGTTTCATCCATTTGAAAGG
>JAEUVP010000366.1 GCA_016786805.1 Chitinophagaceae bacterium
CATGAAGAGATGGACCCGGTAAAAAAAGCGTTCTATGAATTTCACTCTTCCTTCATGGAACCCTGGGATGGCCCTGCATCTATCTCTTTTACCGATGGAAAATTAATTGGTGCCACATTAGACAGGAACGGTCTTCGTCCGTCAAGATATTGTGTCACTAAAGATGACCGTGTTATCATGGCCTCTGAAACAGGTGTATTACCTGTTGATCCTGCACTTATTTTGGAGAAGGGAAGATTACAGCCCGGTAAGATGTTCGTAGTGGATATGGAAAAAGGGAAGATCATCAGTGACGACGAACTTAAAAAAGAAATCTGTTCACAAAAGCCCTATGGAGAGTGGTTGAATAAATACAAGATTCGCCTGGAAGAATTACCGGAACCAAGAGTCATGTTCACCCACCTCGAACATGACCAGGTTTTCAAATACCAGAAAACATTTGGCTATTCTACTGAAGACCTTGATAATATCATTGCCCCGATGGCCCTTGAGGGAAAAGAACCGATCGGATCAATGGGCACAGATATTCCATTAGCAATACTTAGTGAGCACCCACAGCACCTGAGTCATTACTTCAAACAATTATTTGCACAGGTAACCAACCCTCCGATTGACCCGATCCGGGAACGATTGGTGATGTCATTGGCCACATTTGTTGGTAACAATGGTAATTTATTATTGGAAGATCCGCTGACCTGTCACAGTGTGGCATTGAAACAACCGGTATTAACCAATCATGACCTGGAGAAGATCAGGAGTATTGATACGGGATTGTTCCAGGCAAAAACATTACAATGTTATTTCAGGGCCAATGGTAAACCCGGCTCTTTGAAATCTGCACTGGATCGTATCTGCCGTTATGCGGTTGATTCTGTAGAAGACGGGTTTAAAGTATTGATCTTGCAAGACCGTGCTATTGACAGTGACCATGCTCCTATTCCTTCCTTACTGGCTACCGCTGCCATTCATCACCACCTGATCAAAAAAGGATTGCGTGGACAGGTAGGTATCATCGTAGAAGCAGGTGATGTGTGGGAAGTGCATCATTTTGCCTGCCTGGTTGCTTTTGGTGCCACTGCGATCAATCCCTACCTGGCTCTTTCTTCTATTCGGGATATGAAAGAAGCAGGTAAGATGAAAACCGATCTTACAGACGAACAACTGAAAAAGAATTATACGAAAGCTGTCAATGATGGCTTACTGAAAGTATTTTCCAAAATGGGTATCTCCACGCTGCAATCCTACCAGGGTGCACAGATATTCGAGATACTGGGCATCAATAAAGACGTAGTGGACAGGTATTTCACCGGTGCCACTTCCCGTATTGAAGGAATGGGATTGGATGAGATCGCTAAAGAAGCATTAGCCAAACATTATTTCGCTTTCAGCAAAAAAGAAATTCCGGTTGACCGTTTACCGGTCGGTGGAGTGTACCAATGGAAACAAAAAGGTGAATTCCACTTGTTCAACCCACAAACCATTCATCTGCTGCAGCACGCCACGAAGACCAACGATATGGCGACGTTCAAAAAATATTCTAAACTGGTAAATGAACAAACAGAAAAAGCAGCAACCTTAAGAAGTCTATTTCAATTCAAGAAGAACAGGCCTTCTGTTTCCATTGATGAAGTGGAACCTGCTGAAAATATTTATAAACGTTTTGCCACCGGTGCTATGAGCTTTGGTTCTATTTCCTGGGAAGCTCACACTACATTAGCTATTGCCATGAACCGCCTCGGCGCAAAAAGTAATACCGGCGAAGGTGGTGAAGATGAAAGAAGGTATGAGCTGCTTCCGAATGGTGATAGTATGAGAAGTGCTATCAAGCAGGTGGCCAGTGCAAGATTTGGGGTAACCAGTTTATACCTGACCGAAGCTGATGAATTACAAATCAAAATGGCGCAGGGTGCCAAGCCGGGTGAAGGCGGACAATTACCCGGTCATAAAGTAGATGAGTGGATCGGTAAGGTTCGTCACTCTACTCCCGGTGTTGGATTAATCTCTCCCCCACCGCATCATGATATTTATTCGATTGAAGACCTCGCACAACTGATCTATGACCTGAAGAATGCGAACCGGAAAGCCAGGATCAGTGTGAAGCTGGTGAGCAAAGCAGGTGTGGGAACAATCGCAGCCGGTGTAACGAAAGCTAAAGCAGATGTGGTATTGATCGCAGGACATGATGGAGGAACGGGTGCATCACCGGTCAGTTCTATCCGTCATGCAGGATTACCCTGGGAACTGGGTTTGGCAGAAACACAGCAAACGCTGGTAAAAAATAAACTGAGAAGCCGGGTGGTGGTGCAGGCTGATGGCCAGATGAAAACCGCCCGTGATATTGCTGTGGCTGCATTACTCGGTGCTGAAGAATGGGGCATTGCTACAGCTGCCTTAGTAGTGGAAGGATGTATCATGATGCGCAAATGTCACATGAATACTTGTCCTGTTGGTGTTGCCACGCAAGACCCTGAATTAAGAAGCCGTTTCAAAGGAGACCCGGATCATGTGGTGAATTTTTTCAAAATGATCACCCAGGACCTTCGGGAGATCATGGCTGATCTTGGTTTCAGAACTGTCAACGAAATGATCGGCCAGGTGGATAATCTTGAAATGAGAGAAGGTATTGAGCACTGGAAGTATAAAAATATTGACCTGTCAGCAGTATTGTACAAAGAACCTAATTCGATGTACACGACTTTATATTGCAGCGAGGAGCAGGATCACGGTTTAAGCGAAAGCCTTGACTGGAAATTACTGGAAGCGGCGCAGCCTGCCATTGAAAGAAAGGAAAAAGTAACTGCTTCCTTCAATATCCGCAATATTGACCGTACTGCAGGTACCATCTTGTCCAACGAGATCACTAAAAAGTACAGGGCAGAAGGATTACCTGACAACACGATCCATTTCAATTTCACCGGAACAGCCGGCCAGAGTTTTGGCGCCTTCAATACAAAAGGTATCACACTGGAACTGGAAGGAGATGCCAACGATTATTTTGGGAAAGGATTAAGTGGTGCGAAGCTGATCATCTATCCGCCCAAGACGGCAACCTATACACCTGAAGATAACAGTATCATTGGCAATGTGGCCTTCTATGGGGCTACCAGCGGTGAAGCTTATATCAGGGGAAAAGCCGGTGAACGTTTTGCAGTCCGTAACTCAGGAGCAAATGTAGTGGTTGAATCGGTGGGAGACCATGGTTGTGAATACATGACGGGCGGAATGGTGCTGATACTCGGAGATACGGGAAGAAACTTCGCCGCAGGTATGAGCGGCGGTATCGCTTATATCTATGATGTGAAAGGCAAATTTGCAGATAACTGTAATAAAGAAATGGTTGATCTTGACAGCTGCGACCTGAATGATAAAAATGAATTGTTCACGATGCTGCAAAAACATTTTGAGTACACCGGTAGCACAGTGGCTCAATTCATACTGGATGACCTGGATAACCAGTTACAGCATTTCGTGAAAGTATTCCCCAAAGATTATAAAAAAGTATTACTGGAAAAAAGCAAAGGCGTAAAACAAAAAGCCTGACAAAAGAAAGCAATCAATTGAAATAAAAAGACAAACGGAAAAAATGGGTAAGCCAACAGGATTTATAGAGTTCAACAGGGAAATGCCGGGTAAGAAACCAGTGGAGGAGCGTTTACAGCACTATCATGAGTTTGTAGAAAAATATAGTGACGAGATATTGAACCAGCAGTCGGCACGTTGCATGAATTGTGGTGTTCCTTTCTGTCACAACGGGTGCCCCTTAGGAAATATAATACCGGAATTCAATGATGCGGTGTACCGTAAGGATTGGAAAGAAGCGTACGATATACTTTCTTCCACCAATAATTTTCCCGAGTTTACCGGCCGTATATGCCCCGCCCCCTGTGAATCTGCCTGCGTATTAGGGATCAACCAACCGCCTGTGGCGATAGAGGAAATTGAAAAACATATTATCGAGATCGCTTTTGAAAAGGGATTTGTGGCAGCAAAAAAGCCCAATCTCCGTTCCGGGAAAAAAGTGGCGGTGATTGGTTCGGGTCCGGCAGGTTTAGCCGCGGCAGCACAATTAAACTATGCGGGACATTCCGTTACAGTTTTTGAAAGGGATGATGCACCGGGTGGTTTATTACGTTATGGCATCCCTGATTTCAAATTAGAAAAATGGGTGATCGACAGAAGGATAAAAGTGATGGAGGAAGAAGGTGTCGTTTTCAAATGCCTGGCGAATGTGGGTGTGAACGTCAGCATTAATGATGTACTGCGTGAATTCAATGCCATTGTTCTGACAGGTGGAAGTACCACACCGAGGAACCTGTTCATTCCCGGAAGAGAATTAAAAGGCGTTCATTTCGCCATGGACTTCTTAAAACAAAATAATAAAAGAGTAGCCGGTAAAGATGTATTAGCCAACGCCGCTATTGAAAGTAATATCCTGAATGAAGAAGTAACAGCAACCGGTAAAAATGTAGTGGTAATCGGTGGTGGTGATACCGGCAGTGATTGTGTGGGAACTTCTAATCGTCATGGAGCAAAATCTGTTACTCAATTTGAACTGTTACCAAAACCCCCGGCTGAAAGAAATGAATTTATGCCCTGGCCTTCTTTCCCGATGGTATTAAAAACAACTACATCACACGAAGAAGGAGCTGATCGTCATTGGGCAGTTGCTACGAAAGCATTCATCGGGGATGAAGCAGGAAATCTCAAAGCATTAAAAATTGTAACACTGGAATGGAAGATCGTTGATGGTCGCCCGGCCAGTTTTGTGGAAGTACCCGGAAGTGAAAAAGAGATTCCTTGTGAATTAGCATTACTGGCAATGGGTTTTGTGCATCCGCAGCATGTTGGTTTTATCAATGACCTGGGTATTGGTCTTGATGAAAGAGGCAATGTAAAAGCAACAGAAAGAGATTACCGTACTAATATTTCCAAAGTATTTGCAGCAGGCGATATGCGCCGTGGCCAAAGCCTGGTAGTTTGGGCCATCAGCGAAGGCCGGGAATGTGCCCGTAAAGTCGATGAGTTCCTCAACAATGGCGTTTCAATCCTCGAAACCAAAACATCTTCTCTTCAATTTCAACTGGTCTGATTTATTCTAGCCAATCTTAAAATATTATTAATTTAAATAATATTATATTATTTAAATTAATTTGATGTTTTATTATCATTTTATTCACTTATTAAATAAAACTAACACCTGTTAATTGAATAAACTGGTATTTTTATAGAAATAATTCAAATTATTAATTTTTATAAACTAAAACACCAGCTATGAGTAAAGTAAGAGCTAAACAGATCCTGCCATTTGTGATACTTGTCGCGGTTGCCATCATTGCCATGTTCATTAAGCCGGCTGCTGATTATGTTCCCGGCGAAAAAGATCCCCAGTACAATTCATCTGATATTGCCTGGGTACTTGTTTCCACAGCCCTCGTTTTCCTCATGACCCCGGGCCTCGCCTTTTTCTATGGCGGTATGGTGCACCGTAAAAATGTGATCTCAACGATGATCAAAAG
>JAEUVP010000383.1 GCA_016786805.1 Chitinophagaceae bacterium
TCATTTTACGGCCACCCTGCTGGCCGAGAACGGATCTGATTATACCCCGCAGCAGCTAACGGTCATGTATAAAAATGAAGTGGAGAAGATCATCCGCCGGGACCCGGCCAATTATTTATGGAGCCACCGCCGCTGGAAGTATGACTGGAAAGAAGAGTATGGACCTGTTTATTCATAAGAAAAGGGCTGATCCGGGTAGGATCAGCCCTTTTGGTTGGCAGGTTTAATGGTTAACGGCTCTTGGCTTTCATAAAGATAAAACTGTTATCCCTAACTACAGGAGGGTGAATGACGGAAATAAATACCGTGTTTTCCCCGCTTCTTTCCGGTTAGATGACGCTTTTGTGAAAGGCTTGCAGGTGTGAGATTTGGGGAGCATTTTAATTTAATCATTTCACCTAAATTTTAAAGTTATGCCAAACGGAACTCAAATTGGACGAACAGAAGCTGAAGGCTTGGTACAAGCAAGTCATAGTATTAAAACTTTACACGACGGATACGTACAAGGTGTGCTTACAGGAGCCAGGAAACCGACGGAGGCAATTAATTTTTATGGATCTGGGTATAATGGCTATATTTTTGACAAGCAGTTAGTGGAGAGATTTTTTCCTGATGCACAATACCTATTAGTTTTGATTGGGGCTTTGCCTAAAAAGCAAAACCCTGATGGTTCTGAAGGAATGCCAACTGTATTACTTGCAGGCTGTGTAGATGGTCCTACTGAGGGAACATTTAAGACATTAAATATGACAAATCCTGCTAGTCAACATCCTCCAAAACAATTTCTGGCAGACTTTCCACCAGCTATTTCCAAAACAGATAGCATATACGAAATTGTTTTTTCAATAAAGTAAAATGTGGATATCCTAGCAGAAATTTCCATTTGGATTATTGTAGTGCCATTAATAATAGGAGGTTATAACTTACTTAAATTATCTCCAGATTCACTATTAGTTTTTGGAGTAATAGTATCTGCTGCAGTGCCTCAATTGTTCCGGGCATTTCACGGGGGGTCGGTAATGTTAAATATCTCATATAATCTTTATACTCCTGTTGAGTTTATTTTATTATTTATACTTTTTTTTTCAAACATCAAAAAAAAATGTTTCCGAGAAATATTTTATTTCACGTTCGCAATTTTTTTTGGATCTCTAATTTTAGCGATCTCTTTTTTTGGACTAGCTAACAAATTCATAAGTGAATTGGTATGTATTGCCAATATATTATACTGTTTATGGATTTTACTTATAATTCTTGAACAGTATGGATCTGATTCTTTTATTATTACTTTTAGAAAACCCTTTTTTTGGTATATGGCGGGTGTTTTTTTATACGCTCCATGCACACTATTGATTTTTTCTTTATGGAACTATATTAAAAAAAACCCCGACTCATTCCTGAATAATCTATGGATAATCCATCACGTTTTTAATATTTTAATGTATTTGATGTTTTCGGTAGGCTTGATTAAAGATCGCTGTTTAAAAAAATAATTGTTTATAATTCTTTTAATTAAATGTCTCAATATAACGATCTGGTACTGGCAACAATCTCGGGAACTCTTTTGTTTTTATTGCTAGTCGTATTCGTAACTATCTACGTGTTGCTTTATAAACGAAAAAGGCAACAACATGAAATTGAGAAAGACCAACTTCAAGCTAGATATCATCAAGAGCTTCTCCGTACCCAACTCGAAATCCAGGAGCAAACCCTCAAAACTATTTCCCAGGAAATTCATGATAATATCGGGCAGACCTTAAGCCTGGCCAAGCTGAACCTGGCTTTAGAAGACGAACAGCAAAATGGGAATAATATAAAAGTGGCATCTTCTCATCAATTGGTCAGTAAAGCTATCCAGGACTTGCGGGATCTTTCCCGGAGCCTGAATACAGATTATGTGGCGGAGATGGGATTGATCCGGTCCATTGAATACGAACTGGAAATGATCAGTAAGACAGGTGTGATAAAAACGAACTTGCAGGTGGAAGGGCAACAAAGAAAACTGGATAAGCAGAAGGAATTGATCCTTTTCCGTATTGTGCAGGAAAGTCTGAATAATATCATTAAGCATGCGGGTGCTGACAGGCTGAGTGTTACAGCCAATTACCAGCTGCAGGAACTACTGATCACTATAAATGATAATGGTAAAGGTGTTGATTTGACGCCACTGAATGAGAATGGCAATGCTGTCTTTGGCCTGGGTATCCGCAATATGGATAACAGGGCCAAGCTGATCGGAGCTGATTTCTCTATGGCCAGTACCCTGGGCAACGGAACGACTGTAAAAATTAAATTACCGGTTGAATAAATTAAATTCGGGTATGGTAAAAGTTGCTTTAGCAGATGATCATATTTTATTACGGAATGGCCTCGCCGGCCTGATCAATGGTTTTGACGGATATACGGTTTTGTTTGAAGCCAATAACGGGCAGGATCTGATGAA